>NZ_FR886581.1:0-19367 GCF_000436575.1 Clostridium sp. CAG:265 | reverse complement strand
TGCTTAGAGCCATAAGATTTAGTGCTCAATTAGGCTTTACTATAGACACAAAAACTTACAATGCTATCAAAGATAATGTTCAGTTTATCAAGAATATAAGTAGTGAGCGAATCAGGGATGAATTATGTAAAATTCTACTTTCTGATAACCCTTCTCAAGGAATAAAAATGCTGAGAGAAACTAATATGCTTTCAATAATTCTCCCAGAAGTAAATGACCTTGTTTGCTACACACCACTTTGTAATAATCATAATAGGAATGTATTTACTCACACTTTAAAGGTTTTGGATAACACATATACTAACCTTAATTTAAGATTAGCTGCTTTATTTCATGATATAGGTAAAATTAATACTATTACAGCATTACCTAATGGTCACTATTATTTTCCTGGTCATAGTGAAGAAGGAGCTAAAATGGTGGTACATGTACTTAAGCGCCTTAAATTTGATAATTTAACTATTGAAAGTATATCTGCACTTATCAAACATCACCTTGTTTTAAATGTTTCTTACATGCCTACAGATGGTGAAATTAAAAGACTTATTAATAATGTTGGTAAGGAAAATATCTTCATTTTATTTGATTTACAAAGAGCTGATATAAATGCACTATGGGATCCTATTCCTTTCTTAAAGAAAGTTGATTTTATGGAAAGCAGAACAAAATTTATCTTAGATAATAATGAACCATTAACTTTAAAAGATTTAGCCATTGATGGAAAAACTTTAATTGCTGAATTAAATCTTCTTCCTGGCAAGAAAGTAGGCATAATTCTGCATAAGCTTTTAGAAGCTGTGCTTGATGATAAAAATCTTAACTGCAAAGATCAATTAATAAATCTTGCTAAAAAATATAAGGAGCTTATGGCTTAGCCACAAGCTCCTTATATTTTAAATTTCCAATACTACTTCTTTGTCTAAAGCAAATAAATAAAGATATATCTCTTTAACTCTACTTTCTGTGATTTTTTCTAAGGCCTCTTTATAATATTTCATTTGAATCTTATATCTTTCTATAATTTCTTCTTCATTTCCTTCTTCAAGATAATCTGTCTTATAATCAAATAATACTATCCCATCCTCTTCCTTAAAGAATCCATCTATTATTCCTTGTAATCTAATCTTTTCATTTTGATAGATTTCCTTATTAAGCTCTGGATTGATATTTAAACTGCTTATTTCTGTAAAGAAAGGTAATTCTCGATGAACCATTCTTCCTTCTTCATGAGCTTTTAATATTCTCTTTCCTAACTCACTTTTAAAGAAACTAAATATCTTTGTATATCTAATAACTTTTGCTTCTTTTTCTGTTAATGATTTATTTAAAACAAGCTCTTCAATTTGTTTTTTAATCTCAGATACGCTGCCTACTCTGTCAAAATCTAATCTTAACATAATATAGTGCATAAGAGTTCCTTTTTCAGCTGCAGTAAATCCTTTTTCTTCTTGCAAGAATTTAGGCTTAATTATTTCCCTCTCTCTAAATACTTCTAAAGTTTCTGCTTCATCTTCATACTGAAAATCTTTACGTTTTAAATCTGATACAGATACGTTGCTTGGAAGTATTGAGCCTTCTTCGTATTTATATTTATATGATAATCTTCTCTTTATTTCTTTATCCACAGATATATTAGTAGCTGTTATATTTAAAGTGTTTTCTTCAATTTTATCCACAGGCTCTAAATTTTTATCCCCAAGAATATCTCCTTTTCTCCACAGGCAAATATCCCAATTAGAAAAATCATTCACAATAAGGTCTCTATATGCACCACATTGTTCCCTTAGTTCTTCCCCATGCCTATGTTTACAAATTGCCATGGCAATCCAGTCTAAATATGACTTTCCTTTTAATACTTCTGATGGCAATATTATATTTTCATCTAAGGATGCCGCACTTACCCAATTTTTTATAGATTTATCTAAGTTTCTTGTAGCACCAGTAATAATTAGCTTTTCCTTGGCTCTTGTAAAAGCAACATATAATATTCTCATTTCTTCTGATAATGTTTCAAGTCTTATCCTCTTCTTTATAGCTTCCTTAGCCAAGGTGCTATATGAATTTCTATTTTTTAAATTAACAAAGTCAGGACCAAATCCTAATTCTTCATGGAACAATATTGAACTATTTAAATCCATTAAATTAAATTGTTTTCCCATTCCACAAGTAAATACTATAGGGAATTCAAGCCCTTTGCTTTTGTGTATACTCATAATTCTTACAACATCTTCATGTTCCCCAAGAATCTTTGCACTCCCCATATCACCTGAAGATTTTCGTAGCTTATTAATAAAAGTTATAAAATTGAATAATCCCTTAAAACTAGTGCTTTCATATTGCTTAGCACGCTGGAATAATATCTTTAAATTAGCCTGTCTTAATGTTCCATTAGGCATTGCTCCCACATATCCATAATAAGCAGTATCCATATATAAGTACCATATAAATTCATCTATTGGTGTATATATTGTTTTATTTCTCCACTTATCTAAATCACTGATAACCTTGTTACATTTTGCTTTTAAAGTATCACTTACTTCATATTCATCATCATAAATATCTTTGATAATTTCATAAAAATATCTTTCCTTATTAAGTAATCTTATTTCACTAAGTTCTTCTGCTGTGAAGCCCATTATTGGCGATTTAAGCACAGCTATCATAGGAACATCTTGTAATGGATTATCAATGATTTTTAATAAAGACATAATTGTCCTTATTTCTATTGATTCAAAATATCCACTACCTGTATCAGCATAAACAGGAATTCCTTCAGCGCCTAACTCATCAAGAAATATTTCCGACCAATTTTTTGTTGCTCTTAAAAGAATCACTATATCTTTATATTTAACATCTCTATATACTTTTGTTTCCTTATCAAATACCTTGAACCTTTTACCATCTTTAGTTTCAAATAATTCTTTTATTCTCTTACTTACTAGTTTAGCTTCTAAAGAAATAGCATCTACTACTTCTTCTTCTGATTCTTGTAGTTCTTCCTCTACCCCTTCTTCAGCTTCATTACCA
Organism: Clostridium sp. CAG:265; assembly: GCF_000436575.1. Taxonomy (NCBI): domain Bacteria; kingdom Bacillati; phylum Bacillota; class Clostridia; order Eubacteriales; family Clostridiaceae; genus Clostridium; species Clostridium sp. CAG:265. The sequence goes on along the minus strand of NZ_FR886581.1, from coordinate 16,340 downwards.
GACTTATCAATCATATGAAGTTCAATATTTCCGCCTACTTCAGAATCTTCATCATTGTTTTCCAGGAAAGCAGCACCTAAATGTAATGCCTCATCATCTGTATATTCCAATTCTCCAACAACATTAGACATTACCATTTTAAATATAAAGTTAACACCTCTTAAAACTTCATCTCTACTTCTAAAATTCTTATAAAGCTGTATCTTTCTTTCTCTTCCTACTGAAACTAAAGGATATCTATTATATTTATCTAAAAATAGTTCTGGTTTTGCCTGTCTAAATCTATAAATGCTTTGCTTTACATCACCAACCATAAACACATTAGGATTATCACCATTTTTTCTTGATACAAGGTCAATAATTGTTTCTTGTACATTGTTAGAATCTTGATACTCATCTACTAGTACTTCATCAAAAAATTCTTTAAAATGCTCTGCCACAGATGAAGGTATTATATTATTATTCTCATCTCTATCAATAAGTATCTTTAAACATAAATGTTCTAAATCATTAAAATCTAATAGATTTTTTTCTCTTTTCTTTTCATTGAATTTATTTAATAAATCTAAAGTTATTCTTGATAATTCCTTCATATAAGGATATACATCTTTTATTCCTTGTAAACTCTCTTCTGGTGTAAGGGTAAAACTATCTTCTGTTAATGACTTTATCTTTTTCTTTACAGCATCTCTGATGGATTTTACAGTTTCTTGAGCATTTTCATCAGCAACAGCACTTTTTCTTACAGTCTTTAATTTAGTAAATACTACGCCATTTAAAGCTGCATATATCTCTGCTAAACCATGATTTAAAGATTCATAGACATTTTTTAAACATTCTAAATCTCCTCTAAAAGTATCTAAATATGCTTCTAGCCCTTCTGTATCATTGATTATTTCAATGGCTTTATGATACATATTGATAAATCCTTTAACTTCTACCCTTATATTATCCTTTAATATTTCCACCCATTTTGTCTTATCTAATTCTTCTAAGGTACTTATATTAAATTCCTCTGCTTTTTCAATAAGCCACCTTTCTGGCCATGGTCCACTCATGGAAAATTTATAAAGATTTAAAATAATATCTTTTAACTTTTCATCATCTTTTGCACTGCTATATGCTTCCACTAATTCTTTAAAATACTGATTATCTTCTTCATAAAGTTCTTCAAAAATATCTTCAATTATTTCATTCTTCATCAGAGTTATTTCTGTTTCATCTGCAATTCTAAAGGAAGGATCTAAATCTATAGTATAAAAATAATTTTTTATTACATCTAAGCAAAATGAGTGCATTGTAGTTATATTGGCCCTGCTTAAAAGAGTAAGCTGCTTTTGTAGATTCTTAGAATTTGGATTCTTCTCCAAAGCTTTTGATATAGCTGCTGCTATTCTTTCTCTCATTTCTGCAGCTGCAGCTGAAGTAAATGTAACAACTAATAATTTATCTATATCTACTGGATTTTCTTCATTAGTTATTATCTTTATTATTCTTTCAACAAGTACTGCAGTTTTTCCTGAACCAGCAGCTGCTGCCACTAAAAGGTTACATCTTCTTGTATCTATTGCCTGCTGCTGCTCATCTGTCCATTTAGTTTCCGACATTATTATCCTCCTTTTGATATTCAACTCTATTTTTCATACACTCCCATATTTCTTCTTTATCTTTATTTAGGAGCACTTTATATTTATTATCTTTTATGGATGTATCAAACTGACATATTGATGAATAGTCACAATAATCACAATAAGTTACCTTTAATGACTTTGTAGGCTCAATCTTTATCTGACCACTAAGCATTTCATCACATAATTCAACCATCTTATCATTAACATATTTTCTTAATATCTCAAATTGTTCTTCTGTTACTACAGAACTTGTGCTAGAAAAATCACCATCTTTTTTAAAGGTAGCAGGTATTATAAGTGAATAAGTCTCCATATCTTTATCCATTGCCTTAACTAACTTGGCATCCTTTAATAAAAGCCCATTCATCTTTAATTTCTTTAATACCTCATCTTTTATTTCATCATCTTCTAATGCCTTCTTAGACTTTATTATTGGGTCATCAATTTTAAAGTATAATATTGCTCCTGGCATACATTGTTCATGTAAGATATGTTGTGAATTTTTAAGTATGGCATCTAAATAAACTAATAACTGTATCTGCAATCCATAATATAATTCATTTAAATCGAAAGTTTTAGAACCTGATTTATAATCAACTATTCTAATATAGGTTTCACCATCAATTACTGCCTTATCAATTCTATCTACTCTTCCTTTAAGATATACTTTCTCCTTTGATGGTAACTCTAATGTTATAGGTTCAGAATCTTTAAAGTCACCAAAATCAAATTCACTTTTAAATATATCAAATTCTCCTTTTTTCATTTGTTCAGATATTACCACCACAGATTTAGTTATTATTCTTTTAAATCTACCAGCAAAATATTGATACTTTTTACTACTATTTAATATAGAATTTTCCTCATTCTTAAGCTTAGTATCCACTAATTCATTAACAATTTGTGCACATTTATTTTTATCTAAATCAATCCAAGCTATATTTTCTTTCTTTATTTTGTTAGTGAATTTATCTAATATATCATGCATAAATGCTCCTAAATCTGGTGCTGTAAACTCATATATCTTTCTATCTTTTGCCTTAAGTCCATACTGTATATAATAGCTAAAAGGACATTGTGCATATTTTTCTAATCTTGATACACTAAACATAAATCGTCCATTATCATCAGCATATAATTTTTTAATTAAATCCCTTGGTATATTTTCCACTAAATTTGAATAAGTAAGCCCCTTAAATATCACATCCGATTTCAATTTAAATTCTTCACTTTCTTCAAACCATTTATATGCTTGCACCCAGTAATCCTCAATTTCCTCTTTTTCAAATTCACGTCTCATGGCAGTTACCATTTCATTAAAAGTAGGTATTGGTGCAGTTATCTTATTAAACTTATCTTCTTTAATATTTATATTATATATTTCACTTTCTTCCTGTAGATTTCTAAATATCTTTTTCATTCTTGGTATGATTATTGAAGGTCTTAGCGATTTTCCTTCAAAATCTGCCATTGGATAAGTTATCATAAGATATTCTGATGCAATAGTTAAGGCAGTATACACCATAAATTGTTCTTCAAAAATTCTACTTCTAGTATCTGAAGCTATTTCTATACCTAATTCTTTTAATTCAATTCTATCTTCATCAGACAATATTCCTTCATTTTTATTAGCTGACGGTAGTACTCCATCATTAGCTCCTACTATATATAATGCTTTTACTTCACGTCCTTTTATTCTTGCAATATCTCCTACATTTACTTGATCTAAAGACATAGGTATTACACCTACTTCATGTTCTTCAAAACCTGAGCTAAGAATTCTAGCAAAAGTTTTTATATCTGTTACTTCATCACCTAATACTTCAACTGCTTGATCTAATATATCCATAACAATTTGAGGCACCTGACTATATTCCTTTACCTTATCCTGTAAACCAATTTTTTCAAATTCATCAATCCATTCATCTATGGTTTCTAGAGCATTTATTTCCACAAGCAATTCGTATATGGCTATACAGTATTCTTTTACTGAATTTTCATTGCCAACTTTTCTATATAAATTAATTATTGGTCTTCTTATTTCCTCCATTATCTCGGCAATTTCTATTTCATCTTTACTTGGCTCTTCAATTTCTTTTAATAACTCACCAGTCCATCTATAACCCCTTATACCATTAAGTAGTATATGATTTTCTAACTTATCAATAAATTCTCTATCTAATTTGATTAGTCCACTCTTAACATACTTAAATACACTTTCATATGACCAATTAGATATTAATATTTCTAAAGTTGATAAAATTAACACCACTAAAGGATTACTTAATATTTCTCTTTTTTTATCTAAAAATACAGGAATGTTATATTCATTAAAAATAACGCTAGTTATCTTATCATAACTATCAATATCCCTACATACAACAGCTATATCCTTATATCTATAATTTTTATCTCTTACTAACCTTACTATATCCTGAGCAACCCATTCCATTTCACTATAGCTATTATTAGCTTTATATAACCTGATATCCTTAACTTTTCCCTTATATGTTTTAAATGGATAAGTAAATAAATGTTTTTCTATATGAGCAAGTTCCTCACTTTGTTTAAATCTATATGGAATGTCTTTATTTAAATTAATAGGTTTTTCATAAGGAATATTATTTTCCTCCATTAACTTTAAAATCTTATATTCTGTATTCTTAATGGCATCAAATATATCTGTTTCTTCATCATTTTTACCTTCACTACATAAAGTTATATTGACTCTCTTACATCTCTTAGCCAAAATCTTTATTATTTCCATCTGCTGAGGAGTAAAGGTTGTAAATTCATCAATCCATATTTCTGCGTCTCTATACATTTGGCTTTCTTTTAATTTTTCTGCTAAAAGTGATAATACATCTTCTGAATCTATATAATTCTTATGTAAATTATCATTAAATTTATTATAAATAAAAGACAAATCTTTGATTTTATCCTTTAACTCACCTTCATTTAATTCTTCTTTTTTATTTATTAAAATTTCCTCTGCAATATTGTACTTTTTAAACTCTGTTATTGTCTTTGATACCACTCCTACAAAGCCTTGCTTTCTACTTATCTTATTAAAGTAATGCAAATCATCCATATTTTCCTTTAATAATTTATAAATAAGCATGTTTTTTCCTGAATCTTCAATTATATTTTCTGTACGTCCACCAACTCTATCAAAAACTCTGTTTGCCATTCTCTTAAAGCTTAATACCTCTGCCCTAAGAAGTGATTTTTCACCGGTATGCTCTAATAGCTTCTTTTCGCTTTGAAATGTATACTGATCTGGTACTAATAATATAAGTTTATTATCTTTATCACATTCTCTTATTTTTTTATCTATAGATTTTAAGCAGAATTCACTTTTTCCTGAACCAGCTCTACCAAAAATAAATCTTATGCCCATTTCTTACTCCTTTTTTTTATATTCTTCTTCCAATATGCCCATTAAAACAGTATCTAAATATATTCCTTTAAAATAATATTTCTGTCTCCTTTTTCCCTCTTCAATAAATCCACATTTCTTATAGCAATTAATTGCTGCTATATTATCCTCAACTACTTCTAATTCTACCTTATGAGCTTTTTTATTTTTAAAGAGATATCTAAGCATGGCTTTAATGCTATTTTCGCCATACCCCATTCTCCAATATTTTCTTCCTATGCATATGCCTATATAATATACATCACTAACATAATTAGATTTTCTATATGATATTATTCCCACCATAATTCCCTTAGTATTTACTATGGCATAATTCTTCTTTGATCTCATTTGAAAATATTTATAATTTTCCTTTATATATTCTTTCGATGCAAAGGAAGTATATCCACCATCATATTTTAATACATCGTCATTTACACATAATTCATAAGCTCTATCTATATCTTCCTTAACTACTTCCCTTAAATATAACCCTTTACCATATATCATTTTAACATCCCCTCATAGCTCTCTTTTCCTCATTTAATAATACTCCTTATGATAATTATGTACAAAAAAATTGCTCTAAAACAGTTATTAATTGTCTTAAAGCAATTTTTTTATATAATTATATCTATTCCATTATAGCTAAAGCTGCAGCTCCTAAAACTCCTGCTTGTCCACCTAATTTGGCTTTTTCTATTGAGCATGAATCAACAAATACTTTCATACATCTTTTAGCTACTTCTTCTTTAATAGCTTCTAAAACAATGTCTCCACCATTTATTACGCCTCCACCAATAACAACTTTTTCTGGATCAAAGCTTGTAATAACATTAGCTACTGTAATTCCTAAATAAGTTAATGACGTATTTAAAATTTCCTTTGCTACCCTATCACCTTTAGCAGCTTCTATAAATACTTCTTTTGATGTTACATCATCATAATTTTTTAATGATGTTTCCGCATTTGAGTTAACAGCTTCTTTAGCTCTTTTTCCTATGGCAGTTCCTGATGCTAAGCTTTCTGCACACCCTAAATTTCCACATCCACATCTTGTTCTTTCTTGAGATATTGTAGTATGACCGATTTCTAAAGCATTTCCTGTACTTCCTCTAAATATTTTACCATTAAGTATAGCACCTCCACCAATACCAGTACTTACAGTCATATAAATCATATTTTCAGTACCTTTTCCAGCTCCAAATCTATACTCTCCTAATGTTGCAACATTTGCATCGTTATCTAAGTAAGTTGGTAAATCATATTTTGCTCTTATTTTTCCTACTAATTCGAAGTTTTCAAATGGAAGATTTGGCGATTCCATTACAATTCCTTCTTTTAAATCTAAAGCACCTGGAGCACCAATTCCTATAGCCTTTATTAATTCTTTATCAGTTCCCTCTATTACATAGTCAATTGTATCCATCATTCTATTAATAACAGCTTCTTCGCCTTCAAAAGCTAACGTTTCTACAACTTTTTCTTTTATTATAGTTCCATCTAAGTCTACTAAAGCTGTGTATATCTTAGTTCCACCTAAATCTAAACCTACAACATATTTTTTTGACATAATAAATCTCTCCTTTTCACCTGATAGCACCACATGAAAAGTATAACATTTACTGTTAATATTTACAATTACAAACTTGCGTATTCTTAAACAACAAAAAAGACATCTAAATAATATTAGATGTCTTATGGCGGAGAAACCGGGATTTGAACCCGGGCGCCAGTTGCCCGACCTACGCCCTTAGCAGGGGCGCCTCTTCAGCCACTTGAGTATTTCTCCATGTGCCTTCATACTTTAATTTTAAAGTTATGTGGCGGAGAGAGTGGGATTCGAACCCACGGTACGCTCACACGCACGCCGGTTTTCAAGACCGGTGCCTTAAACCAACTCGACCATCTCTCCTTGACAATGATTATTATATCAGCCACTCCATATAAGTGTCAACACTTTTTTTTAAATTTTTTTCTTTTTTTTAAAATGTGATTTTTACTGAGCTTTTATCCCTTTTTTCCTTCCTTAATTTACTATTAATAAAATTAAATTTCTTCTAATTATAAACTTTAATGTATTTTTCTCCGACTATTTAATATAAGACATTCAATATAATAATTTAAATAAATATTACTGGAGGTATATTATGTTATTTTCAAGGAAAAAAACAGCCCCTACAACAGATACTGTTAAAATTACTACGGAAACTCAAATAAAAGAAACTCCTTCAAAATCAGATACTGTTATTGAAGTTATAAAAGCAACAACAAAATCATTATCTGAAACTATTGATAAACATAATGAAATTAATAGAGAACACTTAGCATTACAAAATATAGTAAATACTGCTAATAAACAAATTAATGAAATAGAATCATTAGGTAATACTATGAGTAACCTAGCTGAAACTATCAATATTAATACAACTTCTCTTTTAGAAAGTACTAATATTGCTGTTGATAAATCAAAGGATAGCAAAAATGCTATTTCTGATATCGTAACAATAATTGAAACTCTTCAAAAGCAAAATGAAGAAACATATAAAAGTATTAAAGAATTGGTGAATAGTTACAATGAAATAAGCAATATTACTAATATAATTAACAATATTGCCAACCAAACTAACCTTCTTGCTTTAAATGCTGCCATTGAAGCTGCTAGAGCTGGTGAACATGGAAAAGGATTTGCTGTTGTTGCTGATGAAATAAGAAAGCTTGCTGAAATTACTAAACAAAACACTACAGATATATCTAATTTAATTAGTGGAATTAAAACTGAAACAGATGCTGTTCTTAAAAATTCTGAAACAAGCAATGATGTAGTTGAAAAAGGTGTTAATATAACAATTAATGCTTCTAAAACTTTAGATGAATCTCTAGAAAATATTCTATTAACAGATTCTAATGTACATAGACTTATTTCAACACTTAATGAGCAATCTATTAATTTAAATAAATCTAATGAAATAGGTATTTCCGTAAGCTCTAAAATAAAGAATATCAATGAAAGCTTAGTTTCAAATATAAATAAATCAGAAATATTAGAGAAACAATTAAACAAAATTATTAAAGATGTAAACTCTTCTTTAAAATAAATATAATATTAAAAGATAAAAGCAGCTATAATAGCTACTTTTATCTTTTTTGTAATTATTTGAATATAAATAGTATGTTATATTAATTTTCCTATTCTAAAGGCTTACACTGAAAAAATTAACATAACTACTAGCATTAATGTATAGACCCTAGCTTCTCATACATTAAAAAAAGCAATTAACTTCAGTTAATTGCTTTGGCGGAGAGAGTGGGATTCGAACCCACGGTACGCTCACACGCACGCCGGTTTTCAAGACCGGTGCCTTAAACCAACTCGACCATCTCTCCTCGGAACGTTTTTTATTATATCAGCATGTAATATATTATGTCAACACTTTTTCAAAAAAATTTTTTTAATTAATTTTATACATAAAAAATGATGAATTTAGAATAAAAACATTATTCTAAATTCATCATATTGTCTAAAGATATTTTAATATTTTATTATTCAGAAAGTTGTCCATGTTTTTCATAATTAGTAATTCTACTAATTTTATTTTCTTCATTTACAAAGACAACCTTTGGTTTATGATTCTTTACCTCTTCTGTATCTAAATCACAATAAGCCATTAATATTATTTTATCTCCAACTTGTACACATCTTGCAGCTGCTCCATTTAAACAAATCATTCCTGTTCCTCTTTCACCTGCTATAGTGTATGTCTCAAATCTAGCCCCATTATCTATATCTACAATATGCACCTTTTCATACTCATATATTCCAGCTGCATCTAATAAATCCTTATCAACTGTAATACTTCCCACATAGTTTAATTCAGCTTGTACTACTGTTGCTCTGTGTATCTTACCCTTTAACATATTCACTTTCATTGTTTTTTCTCCCCTTGCTATAATTCATATATGAAATTATCTATTAATCTTGTTTTACCTATAAATACTGCTATTGCAACTAATATAGATTTGCTTATTTCTTTAACTTCTTCTAATGAATTACTGTCTACTATTTCTATATAATCAATTTTAGCTAATTTTTCAGATTTAATATTATTTTCTATAACTTCAATTATATTAACTGCATTTCTTTCCCCACTTTGAATTTTTTCCTTAGCTAACTTTAATGACTTATTTAAAATAGTAGCTGCTTTTCTTTCCTCTAATGATAAATAAGTATTTCTTGAACTTTTAGCTAGGCCATCCTCTTCCCTTATAATAGGACATCCTATTATTTCAATATCAATATTTAAATCTCTAACCATCCTTTTAATTACAGCTAATTGTTGTGCATCCTTTTCTCCAAAATATGCTCTATCTGGAGAAACTATATTAAATAACTTAGTTACAACAGTACATACTCCCCTAAAATGTATAGGCCTGCTTTTACCACATAACCCTTTTGTTAATCCATTCATATCTACAAATGTAGAAAAATCATTAAAATACATTTCCTCATTTTCAGGATGGAATATAAGATCAGCACCAGCCTTTTCACATACTTCACTATCTCTTTTTAAATCCCTTGGATAGCTTGCTAAATCTTCTTTTGGTCCAAATTGCATAGGATTTACAAATATACTTACAACTACTTTATCATTTTCTTCATAAGCCCTTTTTATAAGGCTTTCATGACCTTCATGTAAATATCCCATAGTTGGAACAAAGCCCACTGTTAACCCTTGCTTCTTCCATTCCTTTACTTGGTTTCTTACATCATTTATTTTTCCTACAATTCTCATTTTTTCTTCCCCTTTTAATATAACTTTTCAATTACTTCATCACTTATTTTAAAAGAATGTTCTTCTGCTGGGAAAACTCCATCTTTAACCTCTTCAATATATTTTCTAAATGCTATATTCATTTTTTCACCTAAATTTTCATATTTTTTAACAAACTTAGGTGTAAAATCGCTAAATAATCCTAACATATCTTGATAAACAAGGATTTGACCATCACAATTTACTCCTGCTCCTATTCCTATTGTTGGAATGGATAATTTTTCACTTATTATTGCTGCTAATTTAGCTGGAACACATTCTAATACAACTGCAAAAGCTCCTGCCTTTTCTATTGCTAAAGCTTCCTCAATAAGTTTTTTAGCTGCTTCTTCATCCTTTCCTTGAACTTTAAATCCACCAAATGCATTAACTGATTGTGGCGTTAATCCAATATGCCCCATAACAGGTATTGATGCTTTTACTATTGCTTCTATTTTGTCACAAACTTCAATTCCACCTTCTAATTTAACTGCTTGTGCTCGTCCTTCTTTAATTAGTCTTCCTGCATTAACTACAGCATCATAAACGCATGTCTGATAAGACATAAAAGGCATATCTGCAATCACTAAAGTATTTTTAGCACCTCTAGTTACTGCACTAGTATGATGTATCATATCTTCCATTGTAACTGATAAGGTATCTTCATACCCTAAACAAACCATTCCTAAAGAATCCCCTACTAAAATTCCATTTATCTCTGCTTCATCAATTATTTTTGCTGTTGAATAATCATATGCCGTAAGCATAGAAAGTTTCTCATTTTTTTGTTTAGCTTCTTTAAAAGTAACTACTGTATTTTTCATAATCATTCTCCCAAATATTCTTCTAAATTTTTATAATCCCTATTTAAGTTTTTTACTTTTGCTATTTTTAATATATTTCTTGATAATAATCTATATAATTCCTTATCCTCTTCTCTCAAAACATTTAAATGATTAATAACAGTAACTAAATCACCTCTTTCTACTGGTCCTGTTAAGCTATCAATAACCCCTTTCTCCTTAATGTTCTTTAAATTAAATTCTATTAATGGATAAAGTGCTTTCATAGCTGTTTCTTTTGTAAATCCACAATCTTCAAGATAATTAATTGCATTGTTAATTAACCCTAATATAAGATTGCTAACTGTTACTGATGCAGCATGATAAAGTGATTTATTTTCCTTTGAAATAATCGCTACATCATTTCCTAAACTAGAAAAAAGATGCTTAAAATATTCAATATGTTTATTGTGTCCTTCAATTGTAATAAATGCTTGAGATAAATTTTTGTAAGAATTATATTTGTCTGAAATAGCAAACATTGGGTGAATAGAATAACCATAGGCACCATGATTATTTATATTTGAAAAGATTTCTGAAGAAATAGAGCCACTACAATGACATATCAATTTATCTTTGATTGATAACCTATTAATTTTATTCCAAACTCCTTGTATTTCACTATCAGGTGTTGTAATAAATATAGCATCACTATCTTCAATTAACATTTCTAAGTTGTCATATTTTTTGGTACCTGTAAAGATTGCAGCTTCTTTAGCTGAATGCTTGCTCTTACTATAGTACCCATTTAAGTCTATATTATTTTCTTTTAGATATTTTCCTAAGGAAAAGCCAACCTTTCCTGCTCCAATAAATCCAAATTTCATAATTATCACCCCCTAAAAGAGCATGATAGTAATTAGTCTCATTCAAAATTGATATGAGCTATTTCTTTTAATCTTTAAATTTTCAAATATATAAGGTGCGGTTTAATTAAAATACCACCCGTATTAAATCTATCATATTTCTAAAATTTGTCAATATTTATTGTATGATACTTAATTTCTATTTTATTAAATATAAAATCCACTGGTATAACTAACTTTAATTTCTTTTATGCATAAAAAAGGGGGCTGTCGCACTAAAGCTTTTATACACAATATATTGTTTTAAAAAATAAAAATTAAACAATATATTGTAGTATTTATTCTTAATGCTACATCCCTCTTTATATTACTTTTATTATCTTATTACTTCTTTTCCACCCATGTAAGGTCTTAATGCTTCTGGAATATTTATTGATCCATCTTCATTTAAGTTATTTTCTAAAAATGAAATTAACATTCTTGGTGGAGCAACAACTGTGTTATTTAAAGTATGTGCAAAGTACTTTCCTTTTTCTCCATTTACACGAATCTTCAATCTTCTAGCTTGTGCATCACCTAAATTAGAACAACTTCCAACTTCAAAGTATTTCTTTTGTCTTGGAGACCATGCTTCTACGTCTATAGATTTAACCTTAAGATCTGCTAAATCTCCTGAACAACATTCTAATGTTCTAACTGGGATATCTAATGAACGGAATAAATCTACTGTATTCTTCCATAACTTATCAAACCATTCTTTACTTTCTTCTGGCTTACAAACAACTATCATTTCTTGTTTTTCAAATTGATGAATTCTATAAACTCCTCTTTCTTCAATTCCATGAGCACCCTTTTCTTTTCTGAAACATGGTGAATAACTAGTTAAAGTTTGAGGAAGATTTTCTTCTTTTATTATAGTATCAATGAACTTACCAATCATAGAATGTTCACTAGTTCCTATTAAATATAAATCTTCACCTTCTATTTTATACATCATTGATTCCATTTCAGCAAAGCTCATAACACCTGTAACAACTTCGCTACGAATCATAAATGGAGGTATACAATATGTAAATCCTCTATCAATCATGAAATCTCTTGCATAAGAAAGTATTCCTGATTGTAATCTAGCAATATCTCCCATTAAATAATAAAATCCATTACCAGCTACTTTTCTAGCACTATCTAAATCTATACCATTTAATTTTTCCATTATTTCTGTGTGATAAGGTATTTCAAATTCTGGAACTACTGGTTCACCAAACTTTTCAACTTCTACATTTTCACTATCATCTTTTCCTATTGGAACACTTGGATCTATGATGTTAGGAAGAACTAACATAATTTTTCTTATTTTTTCTTGAAGTTCAGTTTCTTTAATTTCTAATTCTGCAAGAGCAGTAGCTTGAGCATTAACTTTATTCTTTAATTCTTCAGCCTCTTCTCTTTTTCCTTGAGCCATTAATGCTCCAATTTGTTTTGAAAGTGTCTTTCTGTTTGATCTTAAAGCATCAGCTTCTTGTTGTGCTTTTCTATTTTCAACATCTAATGCGATTACTTCATCAACTAAAGGAAGCTTTTGATCTTGAAACTTATTTTTAATGTTTTCTTTAACTATCTCTGGATTTTCTCTTACAAATTTTAAATCTAGCATAATATCCTCCATATTTATAATAAATTTTTTAATAAAAAAAGAGCCTTCTACTCCCTATAAAGGGACGAAAGACTCCGTGTTACCACCCTAATTGATAATAAGTAACTTATTATCCACTCATATATTTTAACGACAATGCCGTACTGCTCATCACAGTCCCTCCAAGGTGGATTCATAAAATAATCATATTAGTTCTCACCAACCACTAACTCTCTGAAATTACTTATTTTATTACTAGCCTTTTCAACGGTTTAATTTAATATATTATTATCTTTAATATATTATAATAATATATGTTCTGTCAATATATTTCCATATATTAACTTTATTTTGATAAAATATCTTTTGTACAAATTATATCTAAGCCTGTATTCAATATATTTTTACATATTATACTTCCCTTTTTAATAGGAACACTTACATAAAGCCTACTGATGACTTTTGATAACTGTATCCATTTGCTTTTTTCTACTTCTGCACTACTTTTCACCGGAATAACCTTATATCTTTCACTACCTTTTACTCTGACTACTGAAGTGAATATCTCTTTATTATCCATACTTTCCCCTTCTATATATCTTTAAACTCTTTTATTCTACTATATATTATTTTTGAATTTTTTGAATCATCTACTATATCAGTTATCTTTTTATCTAATTCTCTTGCTAATATGCTTATTATCTTTTCATTGCAATATGAACCATGACAATTACCAAAACCTGCACCAGTTCTTCTTTTTACACCTTTTACAGTTCTAGCACCCAAAGGTCTTCTGATACAATCCACAATTTCACCTTCACTTACATTGTTGCAGTTGCATATTATCTTTCCATATCTTCCATCAACCTTAATAGCTTCATTTAATTCTTCTCTATTCATTTGTCTTAATCTATAAAAATCTCTTCTTTTATCAATGAAATTTTTCTTTAATGTACAATTTAAATTATTAGTAAGAGTATCACATATCATCTTTGCTAAAGCTGGTGCTAATGTTATCTTACCATAATGAGTTCCTATTATACTTATATATCCTTTATCTATCTCACTATCATCTACAACTATTGAATCCTTATCATAGCTCTCTCTAAATAAATTATTTATAATACTCTTATTTAAGTCCTTCAGCATTACTCCAACATAGCTTAGATTATCTTCTAAACTAGTTTTTTCACTACTTTTTACACCAATTAAAGAACCTCCATTAATAACTGGTGTAGAAACAACAAAAGTATCCTTATCAAAGGTCTGTGTTACAACATTATTTAATTTATTTTTATATTTATCATCAACTAATATATATGACATATTCTTAAAGCTATCTTCTTCCGCTTCAGAAATCTTTTCTTTGACAACACCTTTTTCATTTATATATATTTCATCTGCAATAGTATTTATAACTACTTTACAAGTGAATTTATTTCTATTGGTAGCTACTCTAAATCCCTTATTTATTTTTTCTATATTTAAAACTTCTTCTTCTAATCTAAAGTTAACACCATTTTCTGATGCTACTTCTGCATAAGCAATAGCCAAATCATATGGTGCTACAATTGCAACATTTTTTGAGTATAGTCCTTTTTTTATATCAGTATTTATATTAGGCTCTATCTTTTTAACTTCATCACCATTAATTAGGCATATATCATCAATACCTCTCTTAACAGCTCTATCATACATTTCTTTTAGCTTAAGTACGCCATTATCATCATTTACTACTCTCAATGCTCCAATTCTTTTAAAAGGAACATTAAATCTACTACATAAATTCTCTAATAAAGTGTTTCCAATATACTCTAGGCCTGACATAACATTATTAGATGTCTCTGATCCATCATAAACTATAGCAGTATTAACAAAAGATATATCATCTGCTATATCATATTCCTTTTCTATTACTGCTATATTTAAATTATATTTGGATAATTCATATGCTGCAGCACAACCTATGATTCCTCCTCCTAATACTAAAACATCATAATCCATATTTTAATTTCCCCTATTCTATAAAATAAATCCCTTTTCACTTAATTCACTCTTTATAAGTTCCATATTTTCTTCTGAATCTGCTGATATGGTATGAAGGTGAACTCCATTAGTTAATGCTGATAGTGGTTTTGCATCTATTTTTTCAAAATAGCCTGTAAATTTATTTAAATCATTAAGATTCTTTATTTTTAATATACCTCTTATTTCTCCATATAAAGGATGTTCAACAATTACATCTTCTATTATTCCACCATACTTTACAATTATCTCTAATTCATTTTCCATTTCATCTTCAGTATGATTTACTGCTATAACTGACTTTATTCTATTATCTAAATTATCATTTATCATATATCCATCAGGCGTTGCTATAATATTTTTACCTGCTGCCCTTAAGATTGCTATATCTTTTACTATTACTTGCCTCGTAACATTAAAATATATTGCTAATTCAGAGCCTTTTATAGCTTTCTTTTCTTTAACTAGATTCCTTATTATTTCCTCTCTTCTTTCGTTAGCTGTCATTGCTCCACCTCAAAACTAGTTCTTATTATCACTTTCTCTTATTATATCTAGCAATTTATTATTACCAGAAAATTTATCATTATGATGAAATTCTATTGCTTCTAAAAATTCCTTATCATATTTATTATATTCTTTTAATAATGTTGCTCCCTTTTCTCCATGATTATAATAGATATCTATATTTTTTATATTATCTAATCTTCGTAACTTTCCATTAGTTATCTTATTTAAAATAACTAATATAGATTTTTCAAATATATTTAAACTATGTTCTCCTTTACCTATATCATGAAGTAATGAAATCTTCCCAATTATTTTATCATCTATTTTAATATTTTTTTCTTTTGATATATTTATTGCATCTTTACATACCCTTATACTATGATGCTTCTCATTATGTTTTAATTTATTAAATAATTCTTTTTCTTTAGAGTCTAAAAATTTATCTACATATTTATAATCTATTTCCTTAAAGTTAGACCCTATTGCCCATAAAAATTGTTTAACTCTATATAACATATATATTTCCTCTTTATGTTTGCTTTTAATTTAATAATAACATTAAATATTTACTAAATAAATATTTATATAACAAAAAAAGTTACGATATAAATCGTAACTTTTATGGTGGAGATAAAGAGATTCGAACTCTTGACCCCCTGCGTGC
>NZ_FR886580.1:9680-50531 GCF_000436575.1 Clostridium sp. CAG:265 | reverse complement strand
AAAACCTTTTATAAGCGGTTTCGGCATTTTGTATAGCTTTTTTTCTAGCTTTAGAACCACAATTATTTATCCAAGAGTATTCATCTAAAACTTTGACTTCATTGTTTATATATTTATCAAAATCATTAGCACTCATAAACACCTGTTTCTTATCAATGAATCCATCTTTGTATTTAGTATATAGTTGATTGTTGGTTGATAAATATTCATTATAAAGCCATCTACAAACTCCAATACTTTGTTCAATCTTTTGTATTTGTTTTGTTGTTGGTTTTATTTCTACTTTGTAGGATTTTAGCAATTTCTTCATCCCCTTCTATCTTCTTTTTGTATTTTCTTAATCCGTAAATTCTACAACTAAAAACATGTAAGATTGAAATTATGTCTTGAACTAATTCTTCTTGTGGCGAAAGTAATTCGTTATTTACAACTATTATTTTTACATTATATTTACTCAAAAATCGCTCAAACCAATCATATCCAAAACGAATAAATCTATCTTTATGAGTTACTATAATAGAATCAACTTTGTTTTCCATACACTCTTCAATAAGTTTATTCCATTTTTTACGATTGTAATTCAATCCACTACCTATATCCTCAATTGTTTCATCTACTATTATCCCTTTTGAAGATGTAAAGTTTAAAAGAAATTCTATCTGATTTTTCAAATCATCTTTTTGCCCATTAGTAGAAACTCTAGTATAGTTCATTAATATCACTCCTTGAGTATATATTAGAACTTTTAAACACGTTTATCAACATTTTTATTAACTATAGTTTTCTCCTTATATGTATTGTATGTGAACTACTCCCACTTTAGAGTTTTGGAGCATTTTGCACACTTAAGTTAAGTTTCACTTTAAATATCTATTAGATTATACTATCTTTCGTGGCTTTTATCAAATATCAGTATTTTTTATTTAAATATGCAAAAAGGCAGAGCTTATAATAGCTCTACCTTTTCTTATTGAAAACTAGTTTTTAGCATCAATCATTGCTTTAACCTTCATAAGTCTTGTTAAAGCACCTCTTTCATTTTCATCAAGTTTCATTCTAATAAACTTAATAGTTTCTTGTAATTGAGGAATTGTCATATACTCAAGAGCATTAACTCTTCTTCTAGTTTTCTCTATTTCATCAGCCATTAGCTGAGTTGATTTTTCCACTTCTGCAAGCTCAAGCAATTTAGGGAATATTGAATATAGCTTCGTAATTGCATCATCAAGCTCTGAAGATGTATTTGCAAAACCATATGGGAATATACCGCCTTCATCATCTTGAAGCTGTCTGTGAAATTCCATTTTTGGAACATTAACGCTCATTACGTTTTTTACTCCTACTTCAACAGAAATGCTATCTTTAGGATAGGCAACTGCTTCCTCTAAAAATTCTGTACTCATTACAGCGCTTGCCATAACGAAATCTTTAAAAGAACCTTCTAATTCTGCTTCCACTTCTTTTCTAAGCTGATTGTTATATTTAACAAGACCTATAAATTGTCTCATTAATTCATCTTGCTTATCCTTTAAAAGCTTATGGCTTCTTGTAGATGTTGCTAATCTCTTTTTAAGCTTAGTCAGCTCCATTCTAGTAGGATTGACATTTAATTTTGCCATATTCTACTCTTCCTCTCCCTTAGGCATATACTTTTCAAGATATTCATCTCTAATTCTCTTAAGCTCTGTTCTTGGAAGTATCTTTAATAACTTCCATCCTAAGTTTAATGTTTCTTCAATAGATCTATTTGTATTAAATCCTTGAGAAACATATTCTTTTTCAAAGGCTTCAGCAAATTTAGCAAATTTCTTATCTGCATCTGATAAAGCTGATTCACCTAAGATTGCTGATAATTCTTTAGCTTGCTTACCTTGAGCATAAGCTGAGAATAATTGGTTCATTGTATCAGCATGATCTTCTCTTGTCTTACCTTTACCAATACCTTTATCTTTAAGTCTTGATAATGATGGTAAAACATCTATTGGAGGCATAACACCTTTCTTATATAATTCTTTAGAAAGGATTATTTGTCCTTCTGTAATGTATCCTGTTAAGTCAGGAATTGGGTGAGTCTTATCTTCTTCTGGCATTGTAAGTATTGGAATTTGAGTGATTGATCCACCTCTTCCAGTGATTCTTCCTGCTCTTTCATATAATGTAGAAAGGTCAGTATATAGGTATCCTGGATATCCTCTTCTACCTGGAACTTCTTTTCTTGCTGCAGATACTTCTCTTAATGCTTCTGCATAGTTAGTGATATCTGTCATAATAACAAGAACGTGCATATCTTTTTCATATGCTAAATATTCAGCAGCTGTTAATGCCATTCTTGGTGTAGAAATTCTTTCAATAGCTGGGTCAGATGCTAAGTTCATAAATAATACTGCATTATCTATAGCACCAGTCTTCTTGAATTCATCAACGAAGAATTGTGATTCTTCAAATGTTATACCGATAGCAGCAAATACAACGGCAAAGTTAGTATCTGAATTTAAAACTTTTGCTTGTCTTGCTATTTGTGCAGCTAATTCTGCATGTGGAAGACCTGATGCAGAGAATACAGGAAGCTTTTGTCCTCTAACTAAAGTGTTTAACCCATCGATAGCTGAAATTCCTGTTTGAATAAACTCAGCTGGGAAGTCTCTTGATACTGGATTAATAGCTTCACCATTGATATCTTTATATGCTTCTGGTATTATTTTTGGACCATTGTCTATTGGGTGACCCATACCATCGAATATTCTTCCTATCATATCTTCAGAAACACCAAGCTCTAATGATCTTCCTAAGAATTTGGCTTTTGTTCCTTTTAAGTTAATTCCTGATGATCCTTCATATAACTGAACTACTGCTCTAGTTCCGTTAACTTCTAGAACCTTACCTCTTCTTTTTTCACCAGTTTGTATTTCAACTTCAACTAGCTCATCGTATTTTACACCGCTAACTCCTTCAACAACCATTAAAGGACCTACAACTTCAGTTACAGTTCTATATTCCTTAAGCATTCAGAACTCCTCCTTTGCTTATTAATTCGTCTATAGCAGATTTAACTTCTACAGCTATTTCATCAGTTCTGCTTATATTTTTCTCTTCTATATATTTTGCTCTAGCAACTTTATCTCTAACTTCTAAGTTTAAGATATCATTTAAATATACACCTGCTTCAAGAGCTCTTTCTGCTTCTTTCTTGAAAAGAATTACTAACTTAAGCATTCTATATTGCTTTTCAAGTGAAGTATAAGTATCTACTTCGTGGAAACTGTTTTGTTGTAAGTAATCTTCTCTAATAGATTTAGCAACTTCAAGTTTTAATCTATCTTGAGCTGATAAAGCATCAATACCGATTAATCTTACGATTTCTTCTAAGCTTGCTTCTTCTTGTAATAAAGCCATAGCTTCCATTCTTAATTCTGACCAGTCTGGAGCAACTTCTCTGTTAAAGTAAGTATCAACTGTATCTGCATATAATGAATAAGAAGATAACCAGTTTATTGCTGGGAAGTGTCTCTTATATGCAAGTTGAGCATCTAATCCCCAGAATACTTTTACTATTCTTAATGTTGATTGAGTAACTGGCTCAGATATATCTCCACCTGGAGGAGAAACGGCACCGATAGCTGTAACAGCTCCTTCTCTACCATCTTTACCTAAACAGATAACTCTACCAGCTCTTTCATAGTATTCAGCAAGTCTTGATCCTAAGTATGCTGGATATCCTTCATCACCTGGCATTTCTTCAAGTCTACCAGACATTTCTCTAAGTGCTTCTGCCCATCTTGAAGTTGAGTCAGCCATGATTGATACTGAGTAACCCATATCTCTAAAGTATTCAGCAATTGTTATACCAGTATAAATTGATGCTTCTCTGGCAGCAACTGGCATGTTAGATGTATTTGCTATAAGAACTGTTCTCTTCATCAAACTTTGACCAGTTTTAGGGTCAATTAGTTCTGGGAATTCATTAAGAACGTCTGTCATTTCGTTTCCACGTTCTCCACATCCAACGTAAACAACTATTTCAGCATCTCCCCATTTAGCAATTTGGTGCTGAGTTACTGTTTTACCAGCTCCGAAAGGTCCTGGTACTGCAGCTGCTCCCCCTTTAGTTACAGGGAAGAATGTATCGATAACTCTTTGACCTGTAGTCATTGGAGCATCTGGTTTTAATTTACTTGCAAAAGGTCTACCTTTTCTTGCAGGCCATTTTTGCATTAACGATAACTCTCTATCACCTTTAGCAGTTTCAACAACACATACAGTACTGTCTACTGTGAAATCTCCGCCTTTTATTGATTTAACTTTACCACTTACTCCGTAAGGAACCATTATTTTATGTAATACTACAGCAGTTTCTTGAACTGTACCTATTACATCACCTGCTTCTACTTCATCGCCTTCTTTTACAGTTGGAACAAATGTCCAAACTTTTTCTCTATTTAATGCATTAACAGCTATCCCTCTAACTAGGAAAGGAGAATTAGCTGCTTTTTCAAAAGCATCTAATGGTCTTTGTATTCCATCGAACATTGATTCTATTAATCCAGGTCCAAGCTCTAAGCTTAATGGTTCTCCTGTTGTTATAACTGGATCTCCTGTTCCGATACCTGTTGTTTCTTCGTAAACTTGGATAGATGCCTTATCTCCTCTCATTTCGATGATTTCACCGATAAGCTTCTTTTCTCCAACCTTAACTACGTCATATATATTAGCTTCTTCCATTCCTTCAGCTACAACTAAAGGTCCAGAAACTTTAATAATTCTTCCGGTCTTCAATTCTCTAACCTGCCTTCCTATAAAATATTCATACCTACAGCTTTTTCCACACTCTCACTAATTCTCTTAGAACCTATATTTAAAGTTCCTTGATTACTTGGAATTAATATTACAGCAGGAAGCAATTGATTATTATAACGTTCAATAGTTTCTTCTATTGTTACAGCAACTTGTTCTGTAACAAATATAACTGCATAATCATTCATAGCCATCTTATCTACTGCTCTTCTTGCTTCGTCTGCTCCAACTACTGGTGCAACATCTACGCCAAGTGCTTTGAAAGCTAAAACTGAGTCTTTATCACCAACAACTCCAATCTTCTTATACATAACTATCACGCAGCCTTTCTCTAATTACTTCCTCAGCAACATTATTAAGCTTACCAACCATTATAATTCTAATTAATTTAATTTCTGTTTCCTTTGCATATATATAAGAAAGAATTCTTTCTGGTCCAAAGGTAACAAATTTTGAATCCTTCATTAGCGCCATTATATAATTATCGCTTAATTTTTCTAATAGGTTTGCTGAATTTGTAGCTATATACCCTTCTAATCCTTCTCTTACTATCTCTGAGTAAACAGAAAAACTTAACTTAGAAATAATATTCTCTGGTGATTCATTGATTATTGATACTAATGTATCTTTATCTATGTATCCACCTGGAACAATAACTTCTTGAGCAAATTCACGACCCTTACCTTGTTTCTTAATTCTTAGTAAAGTCTTGATATTTGTTGAATCAATCATTGCATTTATTATTTTATCAGTAAAACTGTAGTTTAATGATTTTCTTATTTGAACTAATTCTTCAAACATAAACTTATCTACAATTATATCGATTCTTTGTGGATCTTTTGTTGCCTCAAAATCTTCAACTGCTGCCATAACAGCCTTACCTATATTTCCTCTTAAATCACCAAAGCTATCTGAGTCAATTTTTCTTTTTATTTCATTAACATCATCTTTTCCTAAGTGAATTAGAAGATTAGAAAAATCTTTTCCTAAGAATTTACCTTTTAAAAGAACTTTTACATTATGGTAAATATATTTTGTGCTAAATAAATTTACAATATCTTTTACTGGACATAATTCATATACCAGACTATAAACTCTTTGTAATTCAGCACTTAACATTTCCTCATAATCACTTGCTCTTTTTACATTCCCCATAACATTTGCATACTCAGTTTCACCAAGTA
Organism: Clostridium sp. CAG:265; assembly: GCF_000436575.1. NCBI lineage: Bacteria > Bacillati > Bacillota > Clostridia > Eubacteriales > Clostridiaceae > Clostridium > Clostridium sp. CAG:265. The sequence continues at coordinate 44,556 of NZ_FR886580.1, read as the reverse complement.
TTTTTATAACATCATCTGCATTGGGAGCTTCTATCATTCTTTGGATTTTGGCCTTATCAAGGAGTCTTGTTTCTAATACCCATATTCTTGAAAGAGCTTGGGTAAATTGCATTAAATCCATAGCTTACCTCCTTAATTAAATAACACCTTTGCAACTTCAAATTCTAATTGATCTTTTAATGAATCAACAAGAGATTCAAAGGTATTATTAATTTCTACGCCACCTTTTTCTAATATGAAACCACCTCTAAATGAGCCAATAGTTTCACTTATTTTAATTTCACCTTTAAGTCCTTTTGCTTTTAATTCTGCATTAATTTCTGCAACAACTTCTTTTGACACTATTTTGTTACCATCTTCATTTAAGATAAGTGTTTCATCACCATCTATATTTAATGATAAAATAGAATCTTTAATAAATTTAACAAATTCTCTATCATTTAATTTACATAACGTTTCTACACTCTTAGAGAATACTTCTTCAATTACTTCTTGCTTAGCAGCTAATTTTTCATTTCTTGCTTTAAGCTTAGCACCTGAAATTACTCTTTCTTTTTTAGATTTAGCCTCAATTTCAGCTTTTTCTAAAATTTCTTTTTCAAGTTCTTTTGCAGAAGCAACTTTTTTAGAAAGAATCTTATTTTTTTCTTCTTCAGCAGTAGCTAAAATACTTTCCTTTCTTCCTTCAGCATCTCTTAAGATTTTTGAAGTAATATTATTTACTGACATATCCTATATCTCCAATCTTATATCATGTTAACTAACATGAATGATATAACGAATCCTAATAATGCATATGTTTCAACCATTGCTGAAAGTATGATACCTTTTGTGTTGTGTTCTGGCTTCTTAGCTAATATTTGGATACCTGCAGCAGCAACTCTACCTTGAGCGATACCTGAGAATAAACCTGCTATAGCAACTGGTAAACATGCACCGATTAATACTAATCCAGTAGATAAATCCATTCCTGGAGCAAGCTTAGTGTAAGCAACGAAACCAATAACGAAACCATATAAACCTTGAGTACCTGGTAATAATTCTAATACTAACGCCTTACCGAACTTTTCTGGTTCTTCTGTAACTAATCCTGAAGCGGCTTCCCCAACTAAACCAACACCTTTAGCTGAACCTATACCTGCTAAACCAACTGCTAAAGCAACACCAATTGCTCCAAATATCATTCCACCGTTATTATTCATAAAAAATTCTATCCAAGTTTGTACAAATTCCATTTTAATTTCCTCCTAATTTTCCTTTAAATTCATATATTTTTCTGATACTGTAAATGGCTCAAATTGTTTTCCGCCACCTTCGTAGAATTTACCAAAGTATTCTACATATTGTAATCTTGCTGTATGAACATAAGCTCCAAGTAAACTTAATCCTAAGTTAAATATGTGTATTAAAACAAATAATAATGGTATAACTATTATAGCGTACCATCCACTCATTTGAGTAATAAGCATATTGAAAGCTGATGCTATACATCCACCTGATAATCCAAGTGCCATAAGTCTTGAATAAGAAACTAAGTCTCCTACATATCCTGTAATGTTATATAAGTTATATAACCCTTGACCTATTTGCGCACCTTTACTCTTTTCATTTCTACCACCAGAGTAAATTATTAAAAGTGCACCAATAACCATACCAGCTATTGCAATGTATTTAACTACTGTTGGCCACCCTAAAAGTATACAACCAGCAAAAATACCTATTGAAACAAGCTCTATTATCCAAGAACCTACATCAACAATGGCATCAAATGATTTACCCATTTTGCAAAGGTATGAGAACTTAATTATAAGTCCAGCAAATATTTGAACAACACCAAATACAATTGATATTGCTAATATTGTAACAACATCTCTTGTTGGAACTAAAAGTCCTGGTATTGGTAAAATATCACCAAAATATGAACCATAAATCATACCAAATATAATTGTAGGTATACTTACAAATAAACCAAATCTTAAGAAATCTGCTGTTTCTTTTTTTAGTTTTAATGATTTAAGTGCTAATAAACATATTAATAACATTGTTAATCCATATCCTGCATCAGCAACCATCATACCAAAGAATACAAGGTAGAATGGTGTTAAAAACGGAGTTGGATCCCACTCATCATATCTAGGTGTACTATACATTGATGTAACAGATTCAAAAGCAGATACTAGTTTACTATTTCTAAGCTTTACTGGTACCTCTTCAACTTCATCTTCCTTAACATCTTCAAATGTCATATAGTAATCTTCACCTGTAACTTCTTTACAAATTGCACTTAAGGCATTATTGTCTTCAACAGCGCACCATCCTTGAATAGTAACAGTGTTGTTTGTTCTTAAGAAGTTTGTTGATGCTTTTTCTCTAGATACCTTATTGAAGTAATAATCATAAACTAGTTGCATTACCTTAATATCTTCTTCATAAGAAGCTAGTTCTTCCTTCATTAAAAATATCTTTGTCTTTATGTCCTCAATCTTGGCAGATAAATCCATTATTGTTTTTTGAGGAACATCTTTGTAGTCAGTCTTAAATGCACTGAAACCATAATTTCTAATTAAACTTAAAGTTTCATCTGCTTTAGAGCCATCAACTAATATAAGTACATTAGTATCATTACTGTTTCTTGAAACAACTTCTACATAAGCATCTTTTAAAGCAGAGCTTAGCTCTTCTTCATATTGTTTTGCAATACTACCTATGAAATAAGCTGTTTTGTTTAACTCATCTAGATTTTCAAAGGAACAGTCTAGCAATTCCCAAGGTTTTAATATGTCAATTTCACCTTGAAGTTTAACTATTGAATTTTCAAAATCATGTAATTGTTCTTCTTTTTCTTTTACTTTTTCGTAAATAGCAGGCCAATTTGATTTTTCAACCAATTCTTCTAATTCCTCTACAGATAAGCTTTGCCTATCATCTTGTATTGATTGTAATAAAGACTTTTTAGGCATATAGCTATTCAGAAAATCTAGAGATGATTTAGCTTTTGATAAATTTTCTTCATACTCTGAACTATTTGAATCCACTTCATCTTTTGAAAGTTCTTTTAAAACTTCATTTTTTTCAAGTTTTTCTTCATCTTGAAGATTGATAAACTCAACCTTAGAAAATCCTTGTAACTTACGAAGAAGCTCTTTCTTGTGAGATTCAAAAGTAACCAAAGTGAATTTGTTCATCTTAACTATTGCCATGAATCTTCACTATCCTCTCAACAACTATATTAATAGCATTTTCTTTTAATGTAGGTGATAAATTTCTTATACTTTCTTTTTCTTTCTCACCATTTTCTAAAATAGGCTTTGCTTCAACATTTCCAGCTTCTACAGCTTCTTGTATTAACTTATCAGCCTTTGCTCTAGCATCTTTCACAATACTGTCATATTGTTTTTCAGCTTCACTATGAGCATTCAAAATTAACTCCTTAGACGCCTTATTAGCCTCTGATATCATGTCTTCAGCTTGTAACTCTGCTTTCTTTATCTCGTTAATTGCATCTAATGCCAAAATCTCACCACCTTTTCTCGTATTATATAATCAATATTAATACCTTATATAGTATTGATTACTGTTTTAATTATACACAATTTCATGCTTTTATCAACTTATTTTTATGATTTTTCTTTAAAAAGTTGAATTTATCACTTTAATTTTTGTAAATTAAAACTTAAATTAAGTCATTTCCCATCAATAACCAATGCATATTTATTCCCTCTACTTCTATATTATAATATTTATCGAACATATACTTAACTTTCTTAAGTAAATTTAATTTATTATTGAAAATATACTTTTTATATGTATTAGAAAAAGCCACAACTTGAAGCTTTTTCTTAATTATTTTTTATAATACCCTCTTATATCTATAATTAATAGAAAATACTTTAATTATACATTAATAATCTAATATTTCCATATTGCAATTAATTGTTATAAGTAAAATCTTCATTTTTTCTTGCTTTAATGTAATAAATATCTTCCCATACCTTTTCTTCTTCAATATCAAACTGTCCTGATAAAATCTTTCTAGTTTCTTCAATACTAGATGAACTCATAGGATTTAAATTTTTAAATTGAAACTCTTTAATTTTTTCTGACGGAAGAATAACTCTTATTTTATTATTAAATAACTTTCCTATTTCCTTATTAATATCCCATATATAAATGCTTCCTCCACTCTTTATGCTTCTACTTATCTTTTGAAGCAACTTTTCTCTTTGATAATCTCCCCAAATATTGCTTAGGGCAAAGAAAATAGTACAATTATCATAACTTCTTTCTTTAAGCAATTCTGAATTTTCCTCTTCGATATAATCAACTGAAACTTCATCATCGATATCTTTGGCTATATTGTATATAACTCCAAAGCTTTCACCTACATCTAGAACATCCCCCTTTATATTAATATGATTTAAATTTAATACTATAGTTTTTCCCATATTATCCCCTTTATTACACTTAACATTTTACTATTGATTTTTACTATTATTCTGCTCTTTTATAAATATATTATGTTTACCTACTATTAACTTTTTTATCCTATCTTTTTCCCCTTGAATTTTATCATCACAATTAAAACTATAGCTATGATAAATATTATCAGAAATACCCATATAATCTTTGGTAGATTAAAAACTGATAGATTATTTCCGTTTCTCAACTTATATATGCACCCTATACCGCTATCTAAAATATACATGCTGTCTTTATGATATCTTATACTTTTAACCTCACTTCCTTCCGAAAGTCTTATTATTGATTTTGCTACACCTTCACCATTCATGGCATACAATACCTTTTCTTTGTTATCTGCAAATACTATAGTATCTTTACTTAAGCACTTGCCATCTATATCAATAGCCAATCCTTCTAATGCATCAATGGATTTATGTTGATAAATAGGACCATACACCACTTCTGTAGGATGGTTTTTTATTATAAACGTATTAGCTTCCTTTCCTTTTATAAATCTTGGTGAAGTAACAGGATCGCCTCCACTGAAATCTGGCCACCCATACCAGCTCTTTTCTTTTATACTATAGATATAATCTTTATCACCTTCTAAAGGTCTATCTCCTGAATTTTCAATACCTCCTACTATAGCAATTATTTTACCATCACTGGTAACACTATACCCTTTAACATTCCTTATACCTGTAGCATATGTAGCTATTTCATCATCCATAAGGTTAAATGATATTATACTTGCATTGCTAAATTTCCCCTCATTTATGGTTGAATCCTCCTGCACCGACTCTGAATAGTTACAGAATCCTGAAGTTCCACTGTTACCATATTTCCTACCTGATAGAGTCCAATGAAATGATGGTATATCCACTTTCCCTTCTGGACTATCTACTACTCCACTATTGGTGTTGCTACCTATAGATGCGTATAAAACATCTTCTTTAACTAAAAGCTTAATTTCTTTATTAATTCCGTTATTAGGAATATTATTAACTATATCACTAAAAGTTCCATTATCTAAATCATATTTTATAATAGAATTTCCACTAGATATTATTAGATAATTTTTATATACAACAATATCATATATTTTTAATGCATCATTACTAAATAATCTTTCTACTTTATTATCCTCATTTATTCTTTCCACTGAATTATCATAGGCAACATATATATTGCCATCATTATCAAAATCAAAGGAAACGGCATTTAAACAATCCTTATTATTAATTGTCCACTGAATATCATCATATACTATATTAAGTTTGTATTTATCATCTAGATTATATATACCAAAGGATATGGCTACAATAAATGTACTAACTATGAAAAAACTTATAACCTTCTTCATTTCACTCCTCCCATTACTAAATTTATATTTTGTAATTTATAAAATATTCTCATTTAAAGTATATAAAAAGGATTAGTACATGTTCTATATTATATAAAGAAGTTTTTTTATATTTATCATAATCTTTTTAGATAAATATATATTTAACTTATAATATATCTATATATTAGGAGGTTTTTTATGTATTATATTGAAATACTTAAAGCTATATTTCTTGGGATAATCCAAGGAATAACAGAATGGCTACCCATTAGTAGTACAGGTCATATGATTTTAGTAGATCAATTTATCAAACTTAATTTTTCAACTGAATATATTAATACATTTTTAGTAGTTGTGCAGCTAGGCTCCATTTTAGCTGTGGTGATATTATATTTTAATAAGTTAAATCCTTTCTCCCATAGTAAAAATATGCAAGAAAAACAAGAAGCTTGGAATTTATGGATTAAAGTATTAATTGCCGTTATTCCCTCTGGTGTTGTAGGCATATTATTTGAAGATAAAATAGATGAGCTTTTTTTTAATCCTACCACTGTATCTATAACTTTAATTATTTATGGAGTTATCTTTATTTTTCTTGAAAATAGAGATAAAAGACCTACTATCAGTGCTTTTTCTGACTTAAGCTACAAAACAGCCTTTGGCATTGGTATTTTCCAAATACTAGCTTTGATACCTGGAACATCTCGTTCAGGAGCTACTATTATAGGTGCTACCCTTATTGGTGCCTCTCGTTTCATAGCTGCTGAATTTTCCTTTTTCCTAGCAATTCCCACCATGTTTGGTGCAAGTGCTTTGAAACTTATAAAAACCGGCTTTCAATTCAATACTTTTCAGTGGCTAATTTTGCTTATAGGCTCCTTTGTATCATTTATTGTTTCAATATTTGCCATAAAATTTCTTATGGACTATATTAAAAAACATAATTTTAAGTCATTTGGTTATTATAGAATAGTTTTAGGATTATTAGTTCTATTATACTTTTACGTAATAGTAATCTAATTTCTTTAAAAAGTGTAGTAAAACTGCACTTTTTTTATATAAATTCTTAAAAACAATATGTATTCATATTTCCTATATTTTTAGAATAGATATTATTAGTTACGTAAGCATTACTTAATTTTACAGTACTTTTACCATTAATTCTATCATTGTCATCTTTACTTAAAGGAGTGATAACATGGAAAAAGATAATTTTTTTAAAAATTCTTTCTTTTTAACTGCTTCAAATATAAGTACAGGTCTTCTTGGATTTATTTTTTCCATTTATCTTTCTAAGCTAATTGGTGCTGAAGGAATTGGTCTTTATGGAATAATAATGCCTATATATAATTTATTTATCTGTCTTATGACCGCTGGAATCATAGCTGCTATTTCAAAGCTTTCAGCCATATATACATCTAATGGAGAAACAAATAATCTTTTTAAAACTATTGATTCTGTTGCTATCTTTAATATCATATGGTCTTTATTCATTGGTGTCTTTGTATTTTTTCTGGCACCATACATAAGTAGATATGGAGTTAAAGATCTTAGAACACTTAACGCCATCAGAGTAACTTGCCCGGCTATGGTGTTTATATCTCTATCCAATATCCTAAAGGGCTATTTTTATGGGACTTCCAAAATAACTGCTCCTGCCCTTATAGATATTTTAGAAAAAGCTATGAGAATTATTACCATTTCTCTGTTAGTATATATGTTTAAGGCAAAAACATTATCTAGTTTAGTTACTTTAGCATTTGTTTCTTTAGCCATAGGAGAATTACAGAGCCTTATATTACTTTATGTTTATTATAGACATGTAATTAAATCTATTCCCATTTCCAATGCACCTACAGAAAGCAGAGGTCAATTATTATTTAATGTTTTTGTAATTTCTATTCCCTTATGTATTAATGGGTTTTTAACAAATATTTTCTCAACCATTGCAACCTTGATAATTCCTAGAAGACTGGTGGCTGCTGGATTTGAATACTCTATAGCCTTATCTATGATAGGCCGCTTTGTTGGAATGTCACTGACAATTGTCACTTTTCCTATAATTGTGGTGAATTCAATAAATATGTTACTTGTACCAGATTTATCAGAAAGTCTTAGCAGAGGGGAATATTATAACGCCTCAATGCGAATCAAAAAAGTGCTGAAGATAGCCTTCCTCTTAGGAATGGCTACAATGATAATTTGTCAACTTATTCCTAATGATTTAGGAATATTATTTTATAACCGCAATGACTTAGGTCTGTACATTAAAGCTTGTTCAATTGCTGCACCTATTCTTTTTCCTGCTAATACTATGTTCGGTATTCTCAATGGTTTAAATAAACAAGGTATAATACTTAGGAATTCTCTTATAACTTCTTCATTTGAATTAGTAATGCTTTTTTGCCTAACTAGCATTCCTAATATTAACATATTTTCCTATGCAATCACTGTATTCTTTTCATCTATCCTCAGCTTCACTATAAACATCATGGAAATAAGAAAACATATAGATTTAAATTTATCTAAAATGAACATATTAATTTTTTCACTTTTAGGAATTTTAATATTTTTATTTTTTAGAATAATACTAAGTATTATTCAAACTTATTCAGCTTTAATAAAAGTCTTAGTTACAGTTATTGGAGTCTTTGTAATCTTTGCTTACTTAAGTACTTTCGGCTTAGAAGACGATTAAAGTAGGCTCTATTTTTTTCCTTTATTGGTTACTATTTTATAGGTTATTAAATATCACTTTGCATATAATAATACTGCAAAGCAAATTAATGCTTTGACAAAACTTCACTGATAGAGGAGGATCATTTATGACACAAAAATTAGTACCTGAAGCAAAAAACGGTTTAGCTAAATTTAGAAATCAAGTTGCAACTGAAATGGGAGTTCCATTTTCAGATTACAATGGAAATTTAAGTTCAAAACAATGCGGTAGTGTTGGCGGAGAAATGGTTAAGAGAATGGTCCAACAATATGAAGAAGGAATAAAATAAAAACTGAATATTACACAAATTAGAGATAGGATTTAATTCCTATCTCTATTGTTATTGCCTTTGAATTGAAGTTTCAACTTGTGATGTAGTGTCCTTTATAAAGGTTTCTATATCTGATATACCGCCATTTACATATGATTCATATTTTTCCTGAATTATATTTCTTGCAGATTGAGCATTATTAATTGCTGGAGTATAATAAGCATAATTTAATTCTTCTTTAGCCACTGGATATACCTTTCCATATATACTTTCAGTATTATTTAACACATTTTTCATTGTAATGGTTTCTTCAGCTGAATATCTTACTGGAAGATAGCCAGTAGCTACAGCAAACTGTGCTGTATTTTCTGTGTTTGTAGCATATTTAATAAATTCATATGCTGCATATTTTTGTTGCGCTGTGGTATCATTAGTTACAAATAAAGATGCACCTTGCTGAATAACTGCTTTAGATTTAGCTTCAAACTTTGGCACCTCACTAATACCTAAAACAAATGCACCATTAGTCTGTATATGTGATGCTCCTGCTGTTGAGGCTTGATACATAAGTAATTTTTCATTGGAAAATGGCCCTGATAAATAAGTGTCTTCACCTGGTGTTCTAAAATATCCCTTTTCAGTATTATCTTTATAATACTGCATAAATTCTTTAACCCATTCATTATCAACATTAATAGTTCCATCTAATTCAATAAAGTCTTTTCCATCCATTTTTAATGTTGAAATAAAAGCATTAGACCCTGAATCAAAACCAAAACCAGGAATATCTAATTCTTCTTTACTCTTCTTGCATATCTCTGTAAGTTTTTCCATGGTTAAATTATTCAAATCATTCATTGTGTATCCTAAAGTACCTAACAATGTTTCATTGACATAAAGAACTTCTGTTGATTTAGTTAGTGGTATACCATAAATGCTTCCATCATTCCACTGTGATACTTCATCAATAAAAGTTTTAATAAAATCATTATTAATTTCATCTTTCATACCAATTTTATCATTATTGATGTATGGAGTTAAATCAATTATTTTCCCATCTTGAATTAATCCTGTTGCTAAATCTGGATATATATTGATAATTGCTGGCAAGGAATTAGATTGAGCTGCTGCTACAACCTTTTTATTTAAATCTGTTATATTTCCTTGATTTACAGCAGTAACAGTAATTCCTTTACCATTAGTACTATTGAAATCGTCAATAATACTCTGTAGTACTTCCCCTTGACTTCCTGTTAGATAATGCCACAGTTCAATAGAAACTGGTTCATTCACCTCTATAATAATTTCTTCTGTAGTACTGGTAGTATTTTTACAACCTACAAACAATGCCATTGTTGTCACCACTGTTAGCAATGACGCCAAAAATCTTTTTTTCATTTGCTTCACCTCTAATTTAATATATTTTCTCTATTTATTGTGTGTAACTTTAATTTAAAAATTCATCTAAATTATCCTTTTATTCCACCTATTGATATACCGCTCATAATTTTCTTATGTAAAAAAATATAAATAATCACTATTGGAAGAGTAATTATTGTGGATGCAGCCATTAATAACTCATAGTTATTTCCAGCATCAGATTGAAAAGCTGTAAGTCCATTGGCTACCAATCTCATATCAACACTATTTGTTACTAATAATGGCCATAAAAAAGCATTCCACGAATTTATTCCTACCAGTATACAAATGGTTATTATTGATGGCTTAGCAATTGGTACCAATATACTCCAAAGAAACTTCCAATCACTAGCACCATCAACCTTAGCTGCATAATATAGCTGCTTAGGTACTGTTAAGAAAAACTCTCTCAGCATATATATGTATAAAACATTTGCCATGTAAGGTATAAATAAAGCCCTATATGTATCAATCCAACCTAATTTAGATATTGTTTTAAAATTAGTTACTATAAGAACTTCTCCTGGAATCATCATTGATGCTAAAAAAATTGCAAATATCAAATCTCTACCTTTAAACTCCAAATTAGCAAAAGCAAAAGCTGAAAGAATAGCTATTATTACTGTAAAAATAATACTTAATGCTGTGACAATGATAGTATTAATAAAATATCTCACAAATGGAGCCATTTTAAATGCTATAGTATAATTTTCAAATTTAAGAGATTTAGGTATCAAGCTTGGCGGTATCTGGATTACTTCAAAACTTGTCTTTAAGGAAGAAGCAATCATCCAATAAAAGGGAAATAAAGTGATTATAGCAAATAGCACTAATGCCATATATTTTAAAAAATTCAAAAAATACTTTCTATTCATAAAATAAATCACCTCTAGTAATGAATTTTATTTCTTTGAGCATATTTCTGTATTCCTGTCACCAAAAGAATAATTACAAGTAATACTACTGCCGCTGCATAAGCAAGTGGAAAGTCTTGATCGCCATAAAATCTGTCAATAATATATCTAACTACTGTGGATACTGATCCATCTAAAGTTCTTCCTCCAAATAATACGTACACTTCTGTGTATACCTTAAAGGCTGCAATAAGACTTATCATATATGTATAAGCTATCATAGGTGAAATTAGCTTTATGGTAATTTGAGTAAATATTGTCCTACTTGATGCCTGATCTATTTTGGCAGCTTGATAATACTGAGGATTAATAGAAGCTATGCCTGTAGTCAAAATAAGTGTATTGAAAGCTAGGCTTTTCCATACTGCAAAAATAATTAATGCCAACATTCCATATTTAGAATCATTAAGCCAATTAATACCTTTGAAACCTATAACTTTAAGAACATAATTAATAACACCATATTCACTATTAAAAAGCCATGACCATACTATGCCTATGGCAACTAAAGATGTTACATATGGTAAAAAATATATACTCTGAAACATACTTTGTAACTTTTTATTTTTTAAATGTACTAAAGCATTTGCTAAAAGCAAAGAAATACTTACTGATAAAAATGGAACTATGGCTGCATATATCAGTGTATTTACCAGGGATTGTCTAAATCTCTTATCACTAAAAAGATATTTATATGATCCTATACCAAATTTAAATCCGCTGGCTTTTGTTTCATCAAAGCTAAATATTACAGTATTTATTATGGGATAGAATACAAAAACTAAAAGCACTATTAATGCTGGAAGTAGATATAAATAACCTTTATATTTTTTCTTTAACATTTTTTAATAAATTCCTCCGTTTTTTCATCAAATATATAACATTTTCCTTCTTTAGGTCTTATATATATTCCTTTACCTTCTTCAATATGAAAAGTATTTTCAACTAAAACCTTGAATATCCTATTATTATGACTTAATGTAAGAAGCTTTTCCCTCCCTAATATTTCTACAGTATCCACTTTAGCACCAATTCCTGCATTTGCTATTTCCACATCTTCAGCACGGAAGCCTAAAATAACATTTTTATTTTCTTTTGTAATATTCTTTATGGTATAATTATCAATTACTCCTATGCCATCTTTAACTTTTAAATTTACAAAATTCATCTCTGGACTTCCTATAAAAGATGCTACAAATTTATTGATAGGATTTAAATACATATCAGTAGGTGTTGATACCTGCTCAATAGCTCCATCCTTCATAAGCACTATCTGATCTGAAATACTCATGGCTTCTTCTTGATCATGAGTAACAAATATGGCAGTAACTCCTGTTTCCTTTTGTATTCTTCTTATTTCCTGTCTTGTTTCTACTCTTAGCTTAGTATCCAAATTAGATAATGGTTCATCTAACAAAAGAATATCTGGTCTTTTAGCCAAAGCTCTTGCTATAGCCACTCTCTGTTGTTGCCCTCCTGAAAGCTGCGATGGTTTCCTGTCTAAAAGTCCATCTATCTTTACAGTTTTGGCAACTTCCACTATCCTTTTTGCCGCTTCCTCCTTGTTCCACTTTAAATTCTTTAATGGAAATCCTATATTTTCCCTTATAGTCATATGAGGGTATAAGGCATAATTTTGAAATACCAAACCGATTCCTAACTCTTCTGGCTCCAAGCCAGTTACATCTCTATCACCAAATATTATTTTACCTGAATAAGGTTTGTGTATTCCGCATATAGTGAAAAGCGTAGTTGATTTACCAGAGCCTGATGGACCTAGTAAAGAAATTAGCTTTCCCTTTGGAATTTCCAACGTCACCTCATTTATAGCTGTAAAATCTCCAAATTTCACCACTAAATTTTGTAATTTTATTCCCACTCTTCTTCACCTCATCTTTATCTTTACCATAATGTTATAATGTTTATTTTTTATGCTTTATATACAAAAAAAAGATAACTCAATATAAATTAAGTTATCTTTAAAATAATAATTACATCATTTTTCTTAAAAATCTTGGCATAATTCTATATATCTTGGGAGAAATTAAATCTAAATCTGTTTTTCTTATTCCTCCAATTAAAATCATTATTATTAAATATACCATTCCGCCAATTGCTACCATAACTAATGTTGCTATACTAATCATAAGTCTTCCGCCTTCAAAAATATTAATTAATCTATCTATAGGCATCCTTATACCTACAATAGCCAGCCCCATAGCCAAAGAAGCAATAATTGATGTTATTGACAGCTTAATAATTGGAACTCTTACTCTAAATATCATTCTTAAGTTCCTATGATTTATAATAGCTGGAACAAGATACGATACTAAACTGGCAATTACAGCTCCAAAAATATTAACCTCTGGAATAGCTACAAGTATAAAATCTAATATCAGTTTCAATACTACACCAATAAATGCTGTAGATAAAACAAGATATAATTTATTTACACCTTGTAAAATAGTATTTTGTATAGTAGTTATAGACATAAATACCAGCACTATTGAACCATACATAAGAAGCTCATATCCTTCATTTAATCCAAAAAGCATAAGGAATACCTCTTTACTTAAAACTGATAATCCTACTAATGATGGTATAGTAATCATAAAAGTTATTCTATAAGAATAACTTATATTACTTCTAAGCTCCTTACGATTTTTACAAGTATAAGCTGAAATAACCTTAGGAAATATAGCTGTACTAAGTGCCGTTACCAATGCTAATGGTACATATAATAAAGTATTAAAATATGAAAGATAAGCATACGTAACTTCCAAACTTGCTTTAGGTATCCCTGAAGTTGCAAGCCTTCTTTTCACTATCATGGCATCCACAAGCGGACTTGAATTTTGTAATGCTGCCACTAATGTAATGGGTAATGCGTACATTAATATCTTTCTTACTATCTTCTTTTCACTATGTCTCTTTTCACTAGTATTGCTAGAATATGCTTCTTCTTCGTAGTCTCTCTTTTGATAAATATAAATTATATATATAATTGCAACTACTGCTCCTAAAGTAGTACCTACAGTCCCTCCTGCAATACCCATTTCTTCATTAATTTTTATTAATATACCTGCAAAAACAAGACTTAAAACAACATTTATTATCTGCTCAACTATTTGTGATATTCCGATAGTCTCCATATCCTCAATTCCTTGCATATACCCTCTATAAACAGATAATATACATGAAAACAAAATTGTAGGAGAAAGGAACATTATGGCAAGTATAGACTTATCCCATGTGCTAGCTAAAGCTATAGGCCTTGCCAGTACCAATAAAATAATTGTTCCAAATAGCCCTATAATAGTCATATATTTCCTAGATATTTTCATTGCCCTTAAGGCATCAATAGAATTTCCAACAGCTCTATATTCTGCCACAACCTTAGTTATAGCAGGCTGAGCCCCTAATGATGTTACGGCTAATATAAATGTGAACATTGTATAACTTATAGAGTAAGAAGCATATGCATCTGAACCTATTACAGCTGTCAGCAATGGTACATATGCCGCTGATAATATCTTAATGAATATCCCCGCAAAAGATAGTATCATAAAGCTCCTACCTAATGATTTCTTCTCCATAATTATCCCCTTTTATAATGTGAATTTAAATACATCTCTCTTTACTTTCTTAAACATTGGAGGAAGTGCTTCTGCTATTGTCTTATTCTTTAAATATGCAAGCTTTCCTTCTCCACCTTTAATAATAAGCTTGTAAGCATAAAGGAATTGATAATTTAGCCCAAATTTATTGTCAAAGAATGAATTTATATTTCTATCACCATATTTAGTATCACCAACAATCGGATGTCCTAAGTGACTTAAGTGAGTTCTTATTTGATGACTTCTTCCTGTAATTAAGTCTATTTCTAAGAATGAGAATGCTCCATTACTTTGAATAGTCTTAACTTCCATGGCAATTTTCTTTGTATTTGGCATTTCTTTATCATATACTTTTGATATATTTTCATTTTCATTTTTAGAAATATATCCTGTGTACATTCCATCTTTTATTCTTCCTGTTACTAATGCATTATAATACTTCTTAACCTGTCCTTCTCTAATCATTTCATTCATTTCTCTTAAGGCTTCGAAGTTTTTACCGAAAATAACAGCACCAGAAGTATTTCTATCTAATCTATTACATGGTGCTGGTGTAAAAGTAAGTTCCTTTTCTGGAAGATAATCACCTTTATCATTTAAGTATGATAATACATAATCAGTTAAAGATGGTTCTGCTCCTTTTTGGTCTGGATGAACTAAAACACCTGGCCACTTTTCAACAACTAGTATATTGTCATCTTCAAAAGTAATCTTCATAGAACCTGAATTTACTTTTATAAAGTTTACTTCTTTGCTTGTATTAGTTTCTTTCTTAGATTGTAAGTATCTTACTTCTATTTCATCACCTAATTCTAAAGCATAATTTTCTTTTTTCTTTGTTCCATTAACTCTGATATCACCTTTTCTTAAAGCTTTGAATATAGCACTTAATGGTACATCTTTAAAGTATTTTCTCAAAAATTTATCTAATCTCTGACCAGCTTCATTTGTTCCTATTTCTATTTTCACTTAAATCATCTCCTGTTTTCCGTACTCTTTTTTTCTTTTCCCCATTGTATTAGATTAATATTATTTTAGCAACTTGTCAAATAATCAACGATAAATTCACAACCAATGGCTATTCCTATTGGCAATGATTCTTCATCAATATCAAATAAACTGCTATGGGCTGGATGTATAATCCCTTTTTCAATATTTCTACATCCTAAGAAATAGAAAACCGAAGGAACTTCATTGGCAAAGTATGCAAAACTTTCAACTCCCATCTTAGGATTCTTTTGTTCTAATACATTTTCTATGCCAATTACCTTTGCAGCATTTTCTCTAAGCATTTCAACAAGGTTAGCATTATTTATCAGACAAGGATAAGACTCTTCTATTTCAATTTGACATTCTGTTCTTAATGTTCTAGCAATACCTTCAGCAATTTCCTTCACTCTTTTCACAGAATGTTCTCTATCCTCTTTAGTGATGGTTCTGATTATACCGCCAATTTCAACTTCATCAGGTATTATATTGCTAGCTGTACCACCATGAATGAAACCTACTGTAACCACTGCTGAATTACTTGGATTTATTTCTCTACTAACAATAGTTTGCAAGGCCATAATAATTTGACTGCTTGCCACTATTGGGTCAACAGCTGCTGCTGGATAAGCACCATGAGCTCCTTTTCCCTTAACCACTATCTTAAATGGATTGGATGCTGCATTGACAGTATCTCTTTTTACCATTATTGTTCCTGTATCAATAGTTTCCTCCATATGCAGACCATACACCATATCCACATCTGGATTTTTTAATATTCCTTCCTCAATCATCACTTTTGCTCCACCAGTAGTTTCTTCTGCTGGCTCAAAGATAAGTTTTACAGTTCCTCCAAAAATATCTCTATTCCTATTTATAAGCTTTGCTACCCCTAATAATATAGAAGTATGTCCATCATGTCCACATCCATGCATCCTGCCTTTTATCTTTGACGCATAACTACACTTTTTCTTATCCTCTAGCGGTAAAGCATCAATATCTGCCCTGACAGCAATAACCTTCCCATTATCAGCTTGTTTACCTTTTATCAATGCACATACTCCTGTTTTTGCATATTCTTCATAAACAATTCCCTCTTTAGTTAAAAACTCCTTAATAAGCCTAGAAGTGTTAAACTCCTCATATCCTATTTCAGGATTTTCATGCAATGTCCTTCTAATAGCTATAATTTCATCTTTAATGCTCTCTGCTTCATTTTTAAATCTACTCATACCCCTTTAGCCCCTTTTTTACTTTTCCCAATAAATATTAATAACATCTCCATCTTTAACCATATCTGTATATGATGCTACTTCTCCATTCAGCTTAAGAACTATATTTCCCTTTAGCTCTGATAAATCAAAGTTTATGTAGCTGAATATTTGTACAAACATCATGGAATACATGTCATTAATTTTAACTTCTTCATCATTAACTATTACCTTCATGGCATATATAGCTTCATCCTCTAATTCTTCACTGAATTCATTTGTCATATTATCTTTGTCACAATTTGTATTTTTTTCATCTTGCTCAATAATTAGTGATTCATTTATATTATTACAATGATTTTCTTCACTGTATCTACAATCTTCAAAGACCAATTTATCACCATTATTTATTATATATTCATCATTGGCTTTTACTTCATTGATAAAAACATCACTTGTAGTATTTATTATATACTTTTTCACATCTCCAATATTTTTTGGATATATTATTTCAATGATGTCCTGGTCAGATATATATGTGTCAAGTGAAACTTTATTATCATTTACTATAGCAATTGGTTTTATAATGGTACTAATGTTATTAATAAAAATTTCTTTTTCTTCATAATTAGTTAATAATTCTGTAACTGTAGCTGCTGCATTTTGTCCATTTTTTGCATAAATTATATTTACTTCATCACCATCATTAATTGTAGAATCAATAGATGCCTCTTGACCATTTACTTTAATAATAGCATTCTCCCCTTTGTTTCCAAAGGTTATCTTTTTAACTCCATTTAAAGTATATCTTAAATTTTTACCTCTTTTTGCCATAAGCATGGCAGGATCTATATCAGCATGTACTAATACATCTTTTACAGTATGAGCATGAGAATTAAATAAACTTATTGGAATATGATTAAGATATACATTAACAAAATCATTGCCTTCATTTTTCAAACCTACAAGGGCTATACCGATTACAGTAACACCTGCTGAGCCATAAGCATTTTCTGCTATACATGATTCTATTGAATCTCTATCCTTTATTGCTATTCTATCTTTAGGTATATTGGAATTTTTCGCTATTTCCTCAAGAATCCCTGGTGTATGCGCTCCTCCTCCTACAACAAAAATAGCACTGGGAGGTTTATTTCCATTAAGCTCTTTAATTTTTTCCCCAATGGTCTCCCCTACTTCTGCAACTATAGGACTAATAACTTCTTTAAGCTTTTCAGAACTTCTCGAACATTCAAATCCTAATATATCTATAAATTTTATTTCTTCCTCTGTATTTATTTGCCTTTTTATAATTTCTGCAGTGTTAAAATCTACTAAACATTCTTTTGCTATAACCTCTGTTACTTCATCACCTGCTATAGGAACCATTCCATATGCTACTATACTTTGATCAGCACTTATAGCTATATCTGATGTTCCTGCTCCAATGTCCACCAAAGCAATATTTAATAATCTTAACTTTTGTGGAACTACTGCTTCAATGGCTGCAATAGGCTCTAGCGTCAGGCTGCTTACTCTCAAACCACACTTATCCATAACTGAATATAGAGAATCAACTACTGATTTTGGTAAGAAAGTTGCTATTATTTCTACAGATATATTTTCACCTTTATGTCCTAAAAGATTTGAAATTATATAACCATTTAAATAATAGTTAACTACAGAATAGCCAACACAATATAGCTCTCCAACCACTTCTTTTGCTATACTTTCTTCTGCTTCCTTTATAGCTTTAAGCTCTAAAGTCTTTATCCATTCACTATTTATGGACTCATCTTTATTTAAATCTAGCTCTGCCTTACTATTAACAGTTTTTAGGAACCTTCCTGCAGCTGCAATATTAACTTTTTCAAGCTTTACATTTAGTTCATTTTCTAAATTTTGTATCACTGACTTAACAGTTTTTGTAACTAGAGAAATATCATGTATTTGACCATCAAGCATTGCCCTCTCATGGTGCTCAATGTAACATTCTTTAATAACATCAATCTTTGTTCCCTTTACAATCCCTGCTGATCCAATTACGGATCTTGTACCAATGTCCAAGGAAAATTTTATGTCTTCAACACTAAATTCTTTTTTCATTAGTTTTTACCTCATTAACATTATAAATAGGCATTATATAATGCTATATAAGCCTATTTAAATTATATTATATATATTGACTATATTCAATGTTTTACAGCCTATTAGTGACTTTCTCTGAGTTCCTTTTCTAGTTCATAAAGCCTGAATTTTTCTGACTGTGTAAACTCTACACTGCTACTTCTCTTTTCAATAAGTTTACAATACTCATTAAACTTTTCTTCCCCTAACTTGTTACGAATCATATTTAAATAACATTCTCGTAAATAATCTTTTTCTTCCTGATTCAGTATTTCATAATTTAATAATTTTTCTTTATAACCTTCCAACACTTTTTTATCTTCATCATGAACATATGCATCATTTTCTTTTAAAAGCATTTCTATACGTTCTATCTCTTCTGGAGATAAAATCAAAGCATTTGCTTCAAAAGTTAAAAAATTAATAAATAATATTATTGCCATTATACATAAAACTGTATTTTTACTTTTCATAAAGCTTCCTCCAACATCTATATGACAATATTATTATGCACTATGTTTAAAAAATTAATTTACTAATATAATTAAATTATTTTCCATCAGTACTTTTAAAGAAAAGCTTCTGCAAATGTCTTTGAATTTAATGGTAATTTTATCTTTGTCTATCTCTATTACACTACCTTCACCATAAGTCCTATGATAAAGCATATTACCTACTTCTATTCCATAATCAACCTTTTCAGATTCTTCTTCAAGATGAGACTCGGCAATAAATCTAGAAGTCTCTCTAAATTTTCCTCTCATTGTTTTAGGTGAAAATACATACAAATTATTTATTGCTCTAGTAATACCCACATAAAACAACCTTCTTTCCTCTTCTATATTTTCTTCCATAGATGATTTATGAGGTATTACTTCTTCATTGCAATTAATAATATAGACATTATTAAACTCCATTCCTTTTACTCCATGAATGGTACTTAAAATCACACCATCTTCAACAACTTTGCTACTTTCAATCTGTTCTTCCACATTATTAACGTGTACTAAGAATTCAGTAATAGTTTTAAAACCTTCAGCTGCCCCTTTAAACTCTTCTAATACATCTTCTAAATCATCAAGACTTTGACCATATTTATTAGCGTATTCCCTTAAATAATCAATATAACCCATGGTAGATATTATGTATTGTATGGCACTACCTAAAGACATTTTATTTAAATATAATATTTCTTTTCTTAAGTCATCAATCTTTTTGCACTGGAACGGCGGCATATCCTTTTTATTAATTAATATATCAAAAGGTGATTTATCTTCTTTATAATTATTAATATATGATAAATTTTCTTTACTCATATATCTAAAAGGCTTGTTTATTATCCATGCAAAGGCATTCTTATCATATTGGTCAATAGATAATTTCAAATAGTTAATTAAATCCCTACAAATAAAATGATTAAAAAAATTATATCCTTTATCTAATAACACAAATGGAATCTTTCTTTTTGTAAGCACATCTATCATACTTCTAGATTCCATATTGGTTCTGTATAAAATAGCATTATCCCCATATGTGCCTTGATAATTTTCTTTTATGTATTTAGCAATTTCTTCACCTTGCATATATTCATTATATGGAGTACTATAATGAACAATTCCACAATTATTGCAATAAGATATTATTTCCTTATCATTTCTATTTTCATTTTTATCAATTAATCGCTTTGATACCTCCACAATGTTATTCTTACTTCTATAATTAGTAAGAAGCTTAACCTTTACTCCACCTTTAAAAGTGTCATGAAAATTAACCATATATTCTGGCTTAGATCCCCTAAATGAATAAATACATTGATCTTCATCACCTACAGCAAAAAGTTCATTATCTTTATTCATAAGCATTAAAAAACTCACTTGTATATTATCGCAATCCTGAAATTCATCTACTAGTACATACTTAAACACCCTTCGGTACTTTTCTAAAATATTCTTCTTTTCTGTAAATAACTTTAATACTTTCACCGATAAATCATCAAAATCCCATAAACACTCTCTTTCTTTGTTACTTTCATAAACCTTTAAACATTCTAAAAATATATCCTTGCTCACAGTAGATTTAAATTCATCAACAGTACATAAAGAAGTCTTAAACATAGAAATATTATTCATCACTTCTCTAACTTTATCATCATTAACATCATCAAAATACCTAGACAATACATTCTTTATAATGGCATGCCCCTTTCCTCCATCCATTATTTTTATATCATAACCCTCTCTCAGTAATATCTTATAAAACAATCCATGAAAAGTACCAAAAAAAGGTGCTCTTTCTTTTTTAAATATATTTTTATATCTATTTCTCATATTATCAGCAGCTGCTCTTGTAAATGTTATCACTATTATATTACCTTCATTTATCTTCAAATCCTCAATAAGATGATTTACTCTATTAATTATTACTGTTGTCTTACCTGAACCAGGAGAAGCTACAACTAAAACATTTTTTTCTTTTATATATACTGCATTTCTTTGATTAATATCTAAATTTACTTTCATTTTTCCCCCTATGATTCAAAACATCTTTTTTACATATCTACTATGTTATCATAATTATTGCCCTTATTTTATAAAAATAACTACATTAATAATAATTTCTAGATGTTTGTATAGTAATTATTAAATTAATCCTAAAATAAAAAAACATCTTAAAAAATTAAGATGTCTTTTTATTAATAATCCTTTAATGCCCCAACTAATTGATAGATATCTTCTTCTATATCATCATTAGAATAATTAAATTTCTTATCAATATTATCTTTTATATTAATACTTTCGCTATCTAAATACTCTTTAAATGGACATATCTCATAACCTTTAGGATCAGGATACATTGGACATTCATTATAACAATTTACTCTCACTTTGCCTGTTGACCAAAATGGGCACTTACTCATAAACCTCTCCCCTTGCAAATAAAGATTATATTTTATCTAATTATACAGTTATTATACATCATAACTGTAAAAAAATAAATACTTTTACTTTATTTACCTGTATATTTATGAATATGTCCTTTATACTCACCTTTTTCTTGACTTAAACTATTAATACTTATATTATTTATTTTTAATTACAGTAATATTAATAATTTCATTTTGAAAAGCTTTTAATAAAGCTTTTTCCAGTACTTTTTCTCTATCAAAATTTTCTATATCTCTGCATTCAGCAAAAACTTTATTAATATCACCATTTGCATTTCTATAAGTAAGCGTAACATATGGCTTATCAAAAGTAACATCTACTATTTTTAGCCCCCAAGAAATTTGTGCAAAATCACCATCTATTTTCAGTCTAGTAAGCTCATTTAATTTTTCTGTTTCTTCATTTGGATCTGTTACAATAATTAATTCATCTCCAACTTTATACTTAGACATATCCTCATCCCCTTACCTTTTTATATTAATTTAACATATTTTAAATATTTTTTCAACAATTTTGTAAAAATTTATAAATTTTTTCTTTATATTCTATATTAATTAATATTTATTATTGACAAATAATTATACAGTTTCATATAATAATTACATAGAATTAAAGGCGGTGCTATTTATGGAGAACATATCTTTAATATTTAAAGAAAAAAAATTAAAACTTACGCCTCAAAGATTAGCTGTATATCAATATTTAAAATCTACAAATGAGCATCCTTCTGCTGAAACTATTTATAATGCTCTTCAAGCAACTTATCCTACTATGAGTCTTGCAACTGTATATAAGTCTCTTAAAACTCTTGTAGAAGTAAACTTAGTACAGGAACTTAATGTAGGAGAAGGTAATTTTAGATATGATGCTAACTGTTTTGAGCATTGTCATATTCAATGTGTAAAATGTGGTAAAGTTGAAGACTTAATGAATCTTCCTCTTCCAAATCTAAATTCTATAGTTGAAGAAAATTCAGACTATAAAGTTAATTGGAATAAAGTATTCTTTTATGGACTATGTAAAGAATGCCAGTAGGTTAAACTTACTGGCTTTTTTGTATTATCTCACCCTTAAAATCATATATATTATAGAGGTGATATAATGACAAAATTTATTATCATAAAGAAGAAAACCATCATTGCTATTATGCTCAGTATTTTAGCAATTTCCATCTTGTTTTTCTGCATAAATTATACTAAAAATATTTCCGTTTTTTTTACTCTTTCAAAACCTAATCATATTTATTATTACGACTTGGATGGAGATGGTATGAAAGATGAACTAACTATATCTGAGATTAACAACTATTATGAAATCAAAATTGAAACTTCAAATAAAGATTACATTCTTAATTGTTCAAATATAAACTTTTTAACCATCTGTCCATATTATGATTTAAAAGTAAATATTCTAGATTTATCTCGGGATAATATTCCTGAAATAATTCTTTCAAATTATTATAACAATACATCTCAATACTGCATATTTAAATGGAATGGTACTAGCTTTGAAAACATATTCTGCTGCAATAATAATATACTTGGAGTAATAGATTCAAAGAATTCCAGAACGCCAATCCTCTTAAAAAGCAATTTTTTAAATAACAACGATTTCTCATCATATTTCCTTGATAATGACACAGTTAAGGAAGTCACCATCAATACTGGTAATATATTCTCACTAGATGAAGTAGGAAAATTTATTGATTTAATTGAATACCCTTACGAACCAGAAGAACTACCTGATATATTTACTCCTAACATATCCAGTGATGAACTTAAAATTTTTTGGAACTTAAATAAGGATAATTATGAATATAAATTCCAAAGTGCTTATTTTTGTGATAATGATTGGAATAACTTAGGTAATCCTAGTTCTATTTTATGGACCTTATCTTTTCAAAAAATAAGTCGTAATGATATAACCAAACATTCTAAAGAAGTACTTATTCACCTTACTGTTAATATAGATTATTTAAATCATTATAAGATTTCATCAATTTCAACATAAAATAAAAGGCCGCTATATTGCGGCCTAAAAGGGGGATGGGGGGGTTTTTAGCTTAATGAAGAATTTATCTTCATTTGCTATAGGAGAATACTTCTCCGGTACACTATTATTATTTCCCTTTAATTTTCTTTTATACACTTTCTCCCTTAATCTTTAAATGCACCTTTAGCATATAATTCGATTATTTTATCTACAAATGGCACTCTTTCTATTGATACTATATTTCTAAGAGACCTTAATAGTTGCATGTTTTCATCATTTACATCTACTTGAAACTTTCTATTATTCTTTGGTAAATCTTCATTAAAAATATCCATTTCCTCATTTACTACAGATTCGCTATTATCATTATTTATATTATTAACGCTATTTACATTATCTGTTCTTCCTCCATTGTTACCCATTAAATTTTGAAGCATGCCTAGATTAAAATTATTAAAATCTATTCCGTCCCTATTCATATTTTGAAGCATATTATTAATCTGATTCATATCTATGTTTCCAAACATACTTAACAACTGGGCAGGATTAATTCCAAAAGGTCCGTTATATTGCGGCTGCTGCCTAGCCTGTTGCTGTGGTTGTCTTTGCTGCTGCATCTGTCTTCTTCTATTTTCAGTGGTATTATCCCTTTTGTTTTTATGTCTTCTCTTTGACATTTTCCCCCTCCTATTATCTTTCTATTAAATTATATGTATTTAGGTAAAAAAAGTAGCATATTTTTATAATATTTTTGGAGGGTTAAAAAACCCTCCACCCTCTACACTAGCAGCAGCAATTGCTTTCACAGCAACAATTTGAGTTGTTTGTGCAGCAACAGCTTCCGTTGTTTCCATTTCCACCAAAGAAACTTCCGCAACCTCCACATAGCAAGAATAATAAAATAATTAGATATGATGAACCACTACATAATAGTCCTGATCCACAAGCTATTAATAAGAATATAATAGGTGCTACACAACTATTAATTCCTGAAAATGGATTTCCGCAGCATCCACCATTGTTGTTATTATTGTTATTACAGCAACAATTTTGTGGACAACATGGCTGACAACAGCAGCAACATTCATCTTTGTGATAATGTTTTTTTGACATTTCAACATCTCCTCCTTATTTACTTTCTAGTAGCATCCGCCAACAAGGCCGTCTAGTCCATCACAAATTCCACAATTTCCTAGTCCGTAGTTTCCAAATCCACTGCCTAATCCGCAATTTCCGAATCCTCCACCAAATCCGTTATTACATCCGCTACATAAGAATAAAATAACTAATAAGAATAACCATCCACTGCAGCCTCCATTTCCATAACCATTATTTGAATTCCCTTGACAGCAGCAACAGTCATTTGATCCATTATTACAACAACAATTATTTCCTACATTATTTGTACTTTGATTAGTATAGAATAATATTAATAATATCCAAATCCACCAACCAAATCCGCAGTTTCCAATACCAGCATTGCCTAATCCACCAGCATTGCCTAATCCACCTAAATTGCCACATCCGCAGCCACAGCCACAGCTACTACCAACTGATGAATAATCTGATGGTTGCATTTCACCAATGATATCGTTCATTTGCATAATTGATTCCTCCTATTGATTTAAATTTATAATTAAATTTATACTATATACTATTCTCCCGCAAATAATTTGACACTATTTTATTCAATGCTTTATTTTTATACTATTTTTTCTTACAAAAAAAGAACTGCCATTTGGCAGCTCTCTACTGAGATAAATCACCGAATAAAATATCATTTAATTGTTCTGCACCCTTCTTATTTAAAGACGAGAAGAAACATAATGTATCATTTTCAGTTAATTTTAATGTTTCTTTTATTATTTTTTTACTTTTTACTAAATCATTGTTAGATAGTTTATCACTTTTAGTTGCAACCACTATTACATCATATCCATAATGTTTTATCCATTCATGCATAGTAATATCATCTGCTGTAGGCTTATGTCTTGAGTCAACTAATAAGATAACTCTCTTTAATTCTTCACGAGCTGTAAGATAAGTTTCAATTGTTTTTCCCCATGACTCCTGCTCTTTCTTTGATACCTTTGCATAACCATAACCTGGTAAATCAACTAAATAAAACCCATCATTTATTAAAAAGAAGTTTATTAGTCTTGTCTTTCCTGGGGTTTGTGATACTTTAGCTAATTTTCTTCTATTAGTTAAAGCATTTATTATTGAGCTCTTTCCAACATTAGATCTTCCAACGAAAGCTACTTCATTAAGTCCATCTTCTGGATACTGCTCTCTTCTAACCGCTGATGTTATAAATTCTGACTTGTTAATTATCAATATTTTCAACTCCAATTAAAGCATTTTTTAATACATCTTCCACATGAGCTGCAAAAATTAAATTTAATTTATTTTTTACAGTACTAGGAATCTCTATTATATCTTTTTCATTATCTTTAGGTAAAATTATTGTATCTATACCTATTCTATATGCTGCTAAACACTTTTCTTTAACGCCTCCAATAGGAAGTACTTTTCCAGTTAAAGTTACTTCACCTGTCATTGCCACAGTCCCTTTAACTTTCTTTTTGGATAGGGCTGATACTAAAGCTGTGACAATAGTTACCCCTGCTGAAGGTCCGTCTTTAGGAACTGCTCCTTCTGGCACATGTATATGAACATCTTTGCTCTTATAGAAGTCTTCATCAATGCCATATTTTTTACAGTTAGCTCTTACATAGCTATAAGCTGCTTTTGCTGATTCTTGCATAACATCTCCTAGCTTTCCAGTAAGTTCTAACTTCCCATTACCTTTCATCACTACAACTTCTACTGGCAGTGTATCTCCACCATATGCAGTCCATGCTAATCCATGAACAACACCTATTGTATCCTGTCTATCAGCTTTCTCAAACTCAAAATATTTATTTCCTAAATATTTTTTAAGATTATTTACAGTAATAGTAACCTTTTTCTTCTTTGTCTTAACCATTTCAGTTATCGATTTTCTAATAACCTTATTAATTTGACGTTCAAGACTTCTTACTCCTGATTCCCTAGTATAACTATTTATAATTTCTCTTATAGCACCTTCAGAAATCTTTATTGTTTCTGCATCTGTGTTATGCTCTTCTAAGGATTTAGGAATTAAATGCTCTTTTGCTATATGATATTTTTCTTCATAAGTATATCCTGATACTTCTATTATTTCCATTCTATCAAGAAGTGGTCTAGGAATAGTTTCTAAGGTGTTTGCTGTAGTAATAAATAAAGTATTAGATAAATCAAAATCTACTTCCATAAATGTATCCCTAAAAGTTTTATTTTGCTTAGGATCTAAAACTTCTAAAAGTGCATCTGCCGGATTACCTTTGTAATCGGAACTTAATTTATCAATTTCATCTAATAATATCAATGGATTATTTACTTTCGCTTCCTTTAAGGCATAGATAATTCTTCCTGGAATAGCTCCTACATAAGTTCTTCTATGACCTCTTATTTCTGCTTCATCTCTTAATCCACCAAGTGAAATTCTAGCAAACTTTCTATTTAATGAGTTAGCTACAGATTTTGCTATAGAACTCTTACCAACACCTGGTGGTCCTACTAAGCAAAGAATTGGTCCATTCAGTGATTTAGTATATTGTTTTACAGCTAAATATTCTAAAATTCTTTCCTTCACTTCTTCTAACCCATAATGTTCATCATCAAGAATTTTTTCTGCCTTTTCTATATTAAAAGAATCATTACTTGATTTGTTCCAAGGCAATTCTATAATCCAATCTAAGTAATTTCTAATATTATTTCCATCACCTGAGTATGATGTTTTTAATCTAGATAATTCACGTTCAGCTTTTTCACGAACTTCTTTTGGCATTTTTGCCTTACTTATTCTCTCTGCGTAATTATCTATCTCATTTTTTTCATCATCTTCGCCAAGTTCTTCTTGAATTACTTTTAATTGTTCTCTTAGGAAATATTCTTTATTGGACTTATCTAATTTATTTTTAACTTTTTTCCCTATACTATTTTCTATCTTAACAATTTCTACTTCTTCCTTAATAAATACTAGAAGCTTTTCAATTCTCTCACCAATATTTATTGTTTCAAGTATAGTTTGTTTTTTATCTTCATCTAATTGAATATATGCAGCTATTAAATCTGTGACTTTTCCTAGTTCTTCTTCTTTAGTTATAACTTCGATAACTTTACTTTCGTCACCTTCTGTAACCCTAATATATTCTTTAAAGGCTTTAGATAGTAAATTTCTTAAAGCTGAATCTTCATTTTCATCTTTTAAGTTAAGTTCATCATCAATTTTTTCAACTATAACTTCCTTAAACTTCTTATCATCTATTAAGTCAATTATAGCTGCTCTCTCAACGCCTTCTACCAATACTCTTGTAACGCCTTTTGGCAACTTTAAAATCTGCTTTATCTTACAGATAGTCCCTATTGAATAAATTTCGTTTCTCTTTGGATCCTCAATTTCTGGATCTATTTGAGACACTAAAAATATCTTGCTATCTTTTAACATTGATTCTTCTAATGCTGAAATCGACTTTTCCCTACCGACATCAAAATGTATAATCATATTGGGAAAAATAGTAATTCCTCTTAGAGGAATAGCTGGTAAATTAATTGAATCCTTATTCATTTTCCCCCTCCATTCAATCCTTTTACAAATTATTTTATCTAACCTACTTAGTATACACATAAAAGAACATTTTTTCAACTTTACTTAGGATTCATTTGGTAATTTAAGCTATTTTACTGGTATCTTTCTGCTGATAATACATCTACTGATTCAATTGTATCTTTTAAAGATATTATAGAATTTTCTATAACCTCATTTATACTAATTACAGGAATAACTTTTATTTTTTTGTCCTTTAATAAACCTTCACTATAGTTATCAATTGGAATTAATACTTTTTCTACTCCAGCCTTTGATGCTGCCATAATCTTAGCTACAATTCCTCCTACAGGCTTTACAGCTCCTAAAATGCTTATTTCCCCAGTCATAGCTACCTTATTATTTACAGGTCTTTTAGTAATTGCACTATATATAGCTACAGCTATAGTTATTCCTGCTGATGGACCATCTACAGGCACTCCCCCTGGTATGCTTATGTGAATATCATATTCATCACAATTTAAGTTATATAAATTATTTAATACAGTAATTACATTTTCTATTGACGAATATGCAGTGCTCTTACGAATCATTTTTCTATTGTTACTAGATATTTCTTCCTCTTCAATAATTCCTGAAATTTTTAAGCTCCCTTTTTTATTTTTATTTAAATTAGCTACTACTTCTACCTCTATTAAAATACCTATATTACTTCCATGCACTGCCAAACCGTTAGCTATACCTATTTCTGCCTTACTTCTAACTTTTTTTTCAACTATTTCATGATATTCTCCATTTTCAATAACCCATAATATATCCTCTTCACTTATATAATCACGCTTTTCATTTATAGCCACACCAGAGCAAAGTTGCACTAGATTTATTACTTCTCTACCATTGCTACAATGCCTACTAATGATATCTAGCCCTCTATTAGATATGTTTAAGTTTACCTTATTTATTGCATTTGATGCTATAGTTCTAATTTCAGGGCACTCTAAAGGTTTAAAAAATACCTCAACGCATCTGGATCTAATGGCTGGTGATATTTCCTCAGGTCCTCTTGTGGTAGCACCTATAAGCCTAAAATCAGCCGGAAGCCCTCTCTCAAATATTTCCTTTATATACGTAGGCATATTAGTATCTTCTGAACTATAGTATGAACTATCTAAAAATACTTTTCTATCTTCCAAAACTTTTAATAGCTTATTTAATTCTATTGGATGAAGTTCACCAATTTCATCAATAAAAAGTATTCCTCCATGAGCTTTAGTTACTGCTCCAGGTTTAGGTTGAGGAATGCCTGCAACCCCTAAAGATCCTGCTCCTTGGTAAATAGGATCATGCACTGATCCTATAAGTGGATCTGCTATTCCTCTTTCATCAAATCTTAATGTTGTAGCATCTATTTCTACGAATTTTGCTTCCTTCTTAAAAGGTGAATTTTCCATACTTTTAGCATATTCTAATACTAGACGTGCTGCTGCAGTTTTCCCTATACCAGGAGGACCATATATAATTACATGCTGTGGATTTGGCCCACAAATAGCAGCTTTTAGTGCCTTTACTCCTTCTTTCTGACCTATAATTTCATCAAAGGATGAAGGCCTACTCTTTTCAGTTAATGGCTCTGTCAATCTTACACTTCTTAACTTAAGTAACTTTTCCATTTCTTTTCTGTTTTCTTTATCAATAATATTTACTTTACTATAATTATTCTTATTACTATTAAAAAGATAAATTATAAATAAAATCATCATTACTATTTGTAAAAAAATCAAAAATTCACTCATATTTAATAATACCCTCCATTTGCATTTAATTATTAGTATTATTAACTTAAAAATATTCATCTATTCTTAGATTAAAATAATAAAAATATAAAAAAAGATATTACAAAATAAATAATTATTTTGTAATATCCTTGAAAAATTAAGCTGTTTCAACACCTTTTTTCTTTTTTGCTTTTTTAACTTTTATAGCTGGTCTTGTTTCATTCTCTGCTAATCTAAGTAATTCTGGTTGCTTTTTTTCTTTGATT
Source organism: Clostridium sp. CAG:265 (assembly GCF_000436575.1). Lineage (NCBI taxonomy): Bacteria > Bacillati > Bacillota > Clostridia > Eubacteriales > Clostridiaceae > Clostridium > Clostridium sp. CAG:265. The sequence continues at coordinate 13,874 of NZ_FR886580.1, read as the reverse complement.
GCTTCTTCAGTAATGATAACCTTATATACATTTTCATCTGAAGGTGCTTCAAACATTACATCAACCAATATATCTTCTAGAATAGCTCTTAATCCCCTAGCGCCAGTCTTTCTCTTAATAGCTTCATCAGCAACAGCCTTTAAAGCTTCTTCAGTAAACTCTAACTCAACATTATCAATTTCAAAAAGTTTAGAATATTGCTTTATTAAAGCATTCTTTGGCTTACTTAAAATATTTATTAATGCACTTTGATCTAAAGATTCAAGTGAAACTACCATTGGTACTCTTCCAACAAATTCTGGAATAAGTCCAAATTTTAATAAATCTTCTGGTAATAAATCTTTTAATAAAGCTCCAACATCTTTAGTTTCTTTAGAGTCTATATCTGCACCAAATCCCATTGAACTCTTTCTTGTTCTCTTTTCAATTATCTTATCTATACCATCAAAAGCTCCACCACAAATAAATAATATATTAGAAGTATTTATTTGAATAAACTCTTGATGTGGATGTTTTCTTCCACCTTGAGGAGGCACTGATGCAACTGTTCCTTCTAATATTTTAAGTAAGGCTTGTTGAACACCTTCTCCTGAAACATCTCTTGTAATTGAAGGATTTTCAGATTTTCTTGCAACCTTATCTATTTCATCAATGTAAATTATACCCTTTTCAGCTTTTTCAACATCATAATCAGCATTTTGTATAAGTTTTAAAAGAATATTTTCAACATCTTCTCCAACATATCCTGCTTCTGTTAATGTTGTAGCATCAGCTATAGCAAATGGTACATTTAAGAATTTAGCTAATGTTTGTGCTAAAAGTGTTTTACCCGAACCTGTAGGTCCTAATAGTAAAATATTACTCTTTTGTATTTCTACATCATCATCAATCACATTGCTTTTTATTCTCTTATAATGATTGTAAACCGCAACTGATAATGATTTTTTAGCTCTATCTTGACCAATAACGTATTGATCTAAATAATTTCTTATTTCAGATGGTTTTGGTAATGAAGTTGTATCTAACTCTACACTTTCCTCAAACTCATCTTGAATTATATCTGAACATAGGTCTATACACTCGTCACAGATATACACTCCCGGCCCTGCAATTAATCTTTTTACCTGGTCTTGACTTTTTCCACAAAAAGAACACTTTAATTGCTTTTTATCTTCATATTTAGCCATAACCTCACCTCACTTCAGCTTTTTCAATCTATAATAATTTTCTATTTACCATGTCTTACTATTACTTCATCAACTATACCGTACTCTTTAGCTTCGTCAGCTTCCATAAAGTAATCTCTTTCAACATCTCTCTTTAATTTTTCAAGATCTTGATTGGTATTTTCACTTAATATTAAATTAAGCTTTTCTTTAATTTTTAATATTCTCTTAGCATGAATATCAATATCTGTAGCCTGACCTTTAAATCCTCCTAAAGGTTGATGTATCATTATTTCTGCATTTGGAAGTGCAAATCTTTTACCTTTTGCACCACATGAAAGTAAAAATGCTCCCATTGATGCAGCCATTCCAATGCAAATAGTGCTTACATCTGGCTTAACATATTGCATTGTATCATAAATAGCCATGCCTGCAGTAATTGAACCACCTGGACTATTTATGTATAAATATATATCCTTATCTGGATCTTCGCTTTCTAAAAATAATAATTGAGCAACGACTAAGTTAGCAGTATCATCATTGACTTCACCGCTAAGCATTATAATTCTATCTTTTAACAGTCTTGAGAAAATATCATATGATCTTTCTCCTCTTCCTGTTTGCTCCACAACCATTGGAACTAAACTCATTTTGCTCCCTCCTTTTCTCTTTTAACCCTTCTCTTAATAATATATCCAAAATGATAAAAGTAATGATAATTAAATTATATATAATTTACATTAATTTGTTAATGATATATTTTAAGAATTGCCAAAATTTCTTCTGGCAATTCTTTATTTCTATCTAAATATTAGTTATTTTCTTTTAAGAAGTTTATAACTTTTGAAGTCATTACATCAGCTACTAATGCTTCTCTTTGGTTTTGTAATAATAACTCAACCATTTTTTCATCGTTAGCTCCGTAAAGTTTTGAAACTTCTGATGCTTTTTCTTTTAATTCTTCATCAAGAACTTCCATTTTTTCAGCTTTTTGAAGAGCTTCTAAAACTAATTCAGTTTTAACTTTAGTTTCAGCATTTTCTTTCATGTATTCTCTCATTTTTTCTGCATCTGTTCCTGTGAATTGGAAGTATTGTTCTAAAGTTAACCCTTGATATTGTAATCTTTGAGCTAAGTTTTGAACCATTCTATCGATTTCTTGTTCAACCATAACAGCTGGTATATCCATCTTAGCATTTTCAACTACAGAGCGTAATATAGCTTCTTCATACTCTCTTTCAGCTCTTGCAGTATTTGCTTCTTCTAATTTCTTAGTAGTATCTTCTTTTAAAGCTTCTAAAGTTTCGAATTCTGAAACTTCTTTAGCAAATTCATCATCAAGTACTGGTAATTCTTTTGCTTTAACTTCTTTAACTTCTACTTCAAATTTAGCTGGCTTTCCGTTTAATTCTTCTTTTCCATAGCTTTCTGGGAAAGTAACATTAACTTCTACTTTATCTCCAGCTTTAGCTCCTACTAATTGTTCTTCAAAGTTATCTATAAATGAACCTGAACCTATTTCTAATGAATAGTCATGTCCTTCTCCACCTTCAAATGCAACTCCATCAATGAATCCTTTGAAATCTATAACAGCTATATTTCCATTTTCTATAGCACCTTCTTTAACTTCAACTCTTGCATTCTTTTCTTGCATTTCTTTTAACTTAGCAGAAACTTCTTCCTCAGTTACTTCGTAAGTTTTCTTTTCAACATTTAACCCTTTGTATTCTCCAAGTTCTACTTCTGGGTAAACAATTACTTCAGCAGTATATATTAAATCTTTTCCCTCTTCAGCTTGAACTACTTCAACTTTTGGGAAATCTACAGGTCTTACATTATTTTCTTTTAGTGCCTCTGCATAGCTTCCTTCTATTGAAAAGTTAACTGCATCTTCTAAAAGAACTTCTACTCCATAGTATTTCTTTACAACGTTCATTGGCACTTTACCTTTTCTAAATCCTGGCACATTGAATTTCTTAATATTCTTCTTATATGCTCTTGTTAAAGCTTCTTTAAATTTATCTGCTTCAACCTTTACTTCAAATTTAACAACGTTAACGTCGATTTTTTCCATTTTAGCTTCCATTGTATATTCCTCCTACAATTAGTATCTCTTGTTACATAATACAACTTAGTCATTATAACATATCTAAGCTAATATTTTCAAATATTTGTTCAATAAAATTCCTGTATCTATTGTACTAACTCTCCGTTTGAAGTAATATATCGTACATTGCCGTCAATATTTACCTCTAAACCTTTTTCCTGCATCTGTCCAAAAGTAATTTCTGTAGATTTAGAAGCCCATATAGTAAAGTGTGTATTCATATTTATGTCTATTATGGATATATATTTATTTAAATTGTAGCCAAAATACGGAATATTAGTAATATATGCAATTTTATTTTCACTTATTTGTACAGGTGTACTATGCCATATATATCCTTGATATAAAGCTCTTATATTGTCTTTAATATATATTTCTCCATCAGGCCCAACATATTGTGCTAATGTTACATTCTTAATCTCTCCGTTAGCATATACTATGTTAATATTTTGATTTGGATCTAATACCACTGCATCTTTACCATTGTTGCCTATATAAATATAATAATTTTCTGGAACTTCCTTAACAGATTCAATTAGTGTTTCTGAATTTTCTTCCTTTAACTTAAAACTTATAGGGGTATCTGAAATAGTTACATCTAAATACTTTTCTACAGGTGTTTCTTCTACCATTGGTTCTTGTACTTCTGAACTTTCATTAGTTTCATCCGTCTGCACCAACTGTTCCTTATCATCCGTTTCCTTATCTTCGTCAACCCATGCCTGAAGTCTATCCTTTAATTTAGAAAAATCATAATTAGCAACTTCTGTTACCAATATGCCTATAATACATATAGAAAGAATTCCAATAATAATTTTCTTTCTCTTTCTTTTCCTCATTATTTTTTCATAATCCTTACTAAATATGCTAGGCTTCTTCATAATACCTCTCCTCTAAATGATTACTTCTTAATTTCTAGTT
>NZ_FR886580.1:0-9626 GCF_000436575.1 Clostridium sp. CAG:265 | reverse complement strand
TTCTTACAACATCCAGTTGAACAATTACATGTAGCACATTTTCCACTGCTTTTGCATCCTCCACATTTTATTATACCTAATTCTCTTAATTCTTGAACAGATAATTTAGCTTCATTTACATCATAATCTTCATATTCTGGTGTTTCTTTTAAAATTCCTTGTTTTTTTTCCATTTCCTCCTCCTGTTTTTTAATATTATCCTATTTGGTATTAATATATACTTATTGCTCATCTAATTCCAATTCTATTCTTTGGCTACTTTCAACTAACCATTTTCCTTCATCATATATTAAAACAATTAAAAAACGTTCTTCTTTTTCTTCCTTTATGAAAGGAAGTATTTTTTTAGCAACACTATAATTGATATCTACTAAGATATTTGCTACATACCTTTCATTCTCATATTTAAACTCACTATTGGCAATTTTTAATTCTAAATCATCTATGGTATAGTTATTAGAAAAAATCATGGTTTTTTCATAAATGGAATTGAAAATTTCTTCTCTTGAATTTTCTTCAACATTTTCCATTAATGATATATCTTTATTATTTAAAGCATCAAATAAACTGTTATAAAATCCTCTTAATGTGTTTTCTATAGTTGCTAAAAGCTTATCATTAGCCATATTTATATCAAGTTTTAAAATATTATCTTCTTGAATCTTCACCTCTGGACTTTTAACCACTCCCCAAGGAAATTCTTTGGTAAGATAAATAATTATATCTTTATTCTTTGGTATAGGTCCATATGTCTTAATTTCACTGACAGTTTTTTCAGTGTCTTTTCCATTAATATAAACTTTTGCATCATTGAAATTAGAATATAATGTAATATATTCTGCTGCTACTTCAACATTTATGTCTCCATCCTCTAAAAACTCCATGTCCTTACTTTCTGCAATATCACCATAATCTGTTTTTAATTTATATGAAACTTCATATCTTCCAGGTATTAAAGTAACAATTTCTTCATTCACTTCTTTTCCATTTATATATATAATGGCTTCTTTTATATCTGAAGCAATACTTATGCTTATAGTACTTATATTTAAATAATAATTTTCCCCAAAAAGCCCTTTTTCACTTTCAATGGTGAAAATTACACTTTTATTATTCTTTTTAAGATTATCAACTACTCTCTCAACATCTTCGTCATTAAGTAAAAAATAATCAATTAATGGTTTTAATTCATCATCATCTGCTTTTACTCCATCAATCTTTATATTTTTTTCTGCCCAGTTTTCTTTTCCTTTTAGTAAAGCCATTTCCAGCTGATTAATTAATTCTTTTTTACTCATAGGCTTAATTAGATTAAAAACACTGACCCCTATAGCTATAATCAAGACAACAATATATACTTTAACTCTTATAGTTTTTTCTTCACTCTTTATCTTATTAAGTATACTATAGAAAAACTCTTTTATAGTTTCCTTCATTTTGCTATATTTCATCCTCTAAAATTCCTAGTACCCATTTTCCACAATTTACACACATATGAATTGTAATTATAAATGTATCTAACATATCTTCATCAATATTGCCTAATGTCATTAACTCTTCCTTTGTAATAAACTCATCATTTGAATCTATAAATCCTTGTATCTCAACAACATAATTCTTATTTGTTTCATTACAACAATCATTTACTCCAACACATTCTATTTCTTCATATGACAATCCATCTTGTAATTCCTTTATTATAGGTAATATATCTTCAAATTCACTGATATCATCTAAGAAATCCTCTTTTCTAAATACTAAATCCTTTATTTTAAATAATTCCATATCCAGCTACTCCTTTGTTTATTATCAAGCTATATTTTATATTATATATATTATACTATTCAAGATATATCTGTTAAATAGTATTCAATAAATATTTTTCATTGTTTATTGACAGTTTTACAAAAAATATTGTTATTATTTACATTTAAAAATATAATTATATTGATTAAATGTAATACTAATAATCGTAGGAGGTAACTATGGACAATACTTTAAAAAATTATAGATCAAAAACTCGAAAACTAGTTATTATTGGAATGCTTGGTGGTATATCTATTTTCCTTGGACTTACCCCCTTAGGAATCATCCATCTTCCAGTAATGAATTTAACTATAATGCACATCCCTGTAATTATTGGAGCTATTTTAGAAGGTCCATTAGTTGGTGGTTCCATTGGTCTTATATTTGGATTATTTTCAATGTATCAAAATATAACTGCACCTAATTTAACATCTTTCATATTTATGAATCCTATGATTGCATTACTTCCAAGAATATTAATTGGTATAGTTACTTATTATGTATATGATTTTATTAAAAGTCAACAGCCCACTACCCTAAAGGGATAGGGGCTTGGGATGAAAATCCCTAGTCTCTTCTCTGAAAGTAGTATTGCATAGTCTTCGGGCGAATGTGATGGTTGAATAGCTTAAGTATATCGGAATGTGCTTTGCACAGCGAATATACTACGTTACTGGAGAATATATAGACACCTTAGAATGTTTCCCAAGTTCTAAGCTCTGTGGTAAGCGATTAAACATCTCTGATGGCAGGAGAAGTGTTGCTTGTATACAAAACCTTCGGATAACATTGGCGAAGGGAGCTTACCGCCTTCGGGCGAGATTAATTTAAAAGGAATGACTTTTATGGTTTATGTTAAAAGTATAGATGGAAAGGCTCTTATGCCTACATCTAATGCAAAAGCTAGAAAGCTACTTAAACAAAAGAAGGCTAAAGTTGTAAGTTTAAGACCTTTTGTAGTTAAGCTAACATACAAAACTAAAACTGAATATACACAAAAACTAAATTTGGGTGTAGATAGTGGATATTCTAATATCGGTTTTAGCGTCATAGACGCAAAACAAGAATATATCGCTGGAGAAGTTAAACTTCTTGAAGGAATGAAAAAAAGATTATTAGAAAAAGCTTCATATAGAAGAATTAGACGAAGTAGATTAAGATATAGAAAAGCTAGATGGAATAATAGAGTTAAGTCTAAGAAAAAAGGCTGGTTAGCTCCATCTTTAAAGCACAAACTGGATACTCACATTAAATTTATAGATTATTTAAAAAATATACTTCCAATAGGGAAAATTACTATTGAAGTTGCTAATTTCGATATTCAAAAGATGAAAGATGATTTGATTTCTGGTATTGATTATCAAAATGGGGATATGTTTGGTTTTTGGAATGTGAGAGAATTTGTCCTTCACAGGGACGGTCATAAGTGTCAAAATCCAAACTGCAAACATAAAGATAAGAAAGAGCAGATATTAAAAGTTCATCACATTAGATACCGAAGCGAAGGCGGTAGTGATAGACCTGAAAACTTAATTACACTTTGTAGCAAATGCCATACTCCCGCTAATCATAAGAAGGGAAAATTTCTTTATGATTGGTGCGTGAATGGTAAAAAAGTTAGAGGTTTTAAAGATGCTACATTTATGAATATGATTAGATGGTATTTAGTTAATGAATTAAAATCTAAACATAATAATGTGTCTATAACTTATGGATATATTACTAAAAATCATAGAATTCAAAATGGTATCGAAAAGAGCCATTTAAACGACGCTTTTGCTATCGCAAAAGGAACGAATCAAGCTCGAACTAAAGCCAGGTTTTTAGTAATTCAAGATAGGCTCAAAAATAGAAGTTTAGAGAAATTCTATGATTCAAAAATTATAGATATTAGAACAGGAAAAAAGGTTTCTGGTGGAGATTTAAGCTGTGGTAGAAGCACAAGAAACAAAAATCTTAATACAGAAAATTTAAGAAAATATAGAGGTGCTAAAATATCAAAAGGTCAGCGCAGAATAAGAAAACAAAAATATTTCTATCAACCTAATGATTTAGTTAAATATGATGGAAAAGTTTATACTGTTAAAGGCACTCAAAATGAAGGCAAGTATATCGCTTTAAAGGAAATTAAAAAAGTTCCTAAAGTGGAGTTATTAATACCTTATGTTTTTAAGAAAGGGCTTAACTGGAGTTATTAATTATGTTAGTAAAAACCACGGTAAATATATGTTAATGGTTCATTTTATATTTGTTGTAAAATACCGAAGAAATTTGCTTATCAAATTTGGAGATGAAATTAAACAAATATTTTATGATATAGCCAACGAGAAGGATATTGTGATTGTAGAAATGGAAGTAGATAAGAACCATATACATCTACTGGTACATTACAAACCAACTATGTCAGTTTTAGATTTAGTCCGATGGTTTAAGCAAATTTCTACATATAGATTGTGGAGGCAAAATAATAATATGATGGAATTAGCTAAGTTCTTTTGGAAAGAAAAAACTTTCTGGTCAGATGGATATTTCTCATGCAGCATTGGAAATGTTTCTAAGGAAACAATTGAAAAATATATACAAAATAAAAAAAGAGTTATCATATTGAAAAATTTCAATATGATAGCTCTTTTTTTGTGTGATGCTATATATTTTACAAATTTATATTTATTTCAACTCCAAAGTGATCTGATACAATGTAATTTTCTCCATTAAATATCACCTTTGAGTCTTTAACTTCTATCTTTTTATTACTTAATATTAAATCAAGTCTCTTATCTTCACTGCACTCCCTCCAGCCATCTATTGTGCCTTTAACAGTGATGCCAGAATCCTTTTCTTCTGCCATTATATACGTATCTATCATTCCTTTTGCAATAATATAATCATATCCTTCATTTCTTAACAATGCATTATTATTAAAATCTCCCATAAGGAATGAAAGCTTATTATCATCAATATGCTTAAGTAAAGTATCTACTTGTTTCTTAAATGGGTCCTCTTTATCATTCCACCAACCTAGATGGCAGGAAAAGAAATCAATTTCTTTTCCATTTGCCTCAATAGTTGCTTTTACTATCTTTCTACTTTTATAATTATTTTCACTTTGATTCTGACTAACATAGAATGAATCATACGACTTTATCTTATGTCTCGATAATATTGCCAGTCCCTCTTCAAATACATCATATCCTATGTGAGAAAAATCCCATACATATTTATAAGAATCTTCATTTATGTTGTTTAACTCATTAATAAGCACTTGTACATAATTATCACTTTTTATATTTTCTGAAATATATTCACCATCAATATGCTGACTTATTTCCTGTAAGGCTATAACATCATATTGTTCTTTTTTTATTCTTTCAGCTAAGATCTTTATCTTATCTAGCTGGTTTTCTTCCTGCCATGAATGACAATTCAATGTCATAAGCTTCATAATTTTATACTCCTATTATATCTTGAATATCGCTCTTTAATATATCTGCCTTAGGTCCATAAATCGCTTGTACACCATTTCCTTTTAGGATAAGTCCTAAAGCTCCATTTTGTTTCCATTTTTCTTCATTGGCAACTTTATCTAAATTTTTAACTGTAACTCTTAATCTAGTCATACATGCATCTACATCTTCTATATTATCTTTATTTCCTAAAAGTTCAATAATATTTAAAGCTTGTATATTATTTGATGTAACAGCTGCTTCCTTTTGTACACTTGTTTCTTCCTCATCATAATTTCCAAGACGACCTGGTGTAGGTATCTTAAATTTCTTAATACAGAATGTAAATACTCCATAGTTTAATACAAAGAATACTGCACAAACTATTACAAAGTTGATTATATCTGAAGTAAGCCCTGCTTTAACAAGCATTGGAATACGAGTGAATAATTCGATAGCACCAAATGAATGTACTCTTAAATTGATTAAACCTGCTATGGTAAAACCTAATCCTGTTATAACAGCGTAAACTACATATAAAACTGTTGATAAAACAACTTGTCCTGCTTTAAATCTTGCTGGAACTACTGTTGAAATTATATTATTATAAGTTGTCATATCTCCTGCGCCTTTTAAGTTTATTAAGTCTGTAATCCACGCAAACCATAACGGATCTTGACCAGCAATTGTAACTCCTGCTGAAGCTCCAGTTAATGCTGTATAAACTCCACCAAGTTCTGTATAGTTTACTGGTATTGTAAGCATATGATGAAGACCAAATGGTAATAGTAAACGTTCTAAACAGCCATAAATAAAAGGTGCTAATACTGGTGCTGTATCTTTTGAATTAGCAAGCCACATACCAAAACTATTTAAAGCTCCTTGTGCAAATGGCCATATAACAGATAACACAAGTGCTGTAACTGTAGACCATAAAATAACTACGAAAGGTACAAATCTCTTACTATTAAAAAAGTTTAATGCTTGTGGTAGCTTATTGTAATTATAATATTTATTATATATTACAGCTCCTAAAAACCCTGAAATTATACCAACAAATACACCCATATTAAGTGCTGGAGCTCCTAAAATATCAATAAAATAATCTGAAACTACTAACGTGCTACCAAAAAGTGATGTGAATACATCCCAATTAATTTCCCTAAAGAAATCATTAAACCTGCAGCAGGCATTACTGCAATAACCACCATTAAAGTTTTACCAAATTTTTGCCAAAAATCAAATGAAAATAACTTACCCTTGTTGTTCTCTCTTCCCATTTTATATTCCCCCTCAATACTTCTTTTATACCTTGTATAATCTAGCCTCATAAGGCTTTAATACCAACTCATTTAACATTCCATGCTCTCTTATCTTATAATTTGCAAGCATTAAGTTTTCATAATTAAGATTTAAATCATCATACTTATATAATGCTTTTTCATCTGATAAATTTACTATCACAACATATTTATCATTATTTAAAGTCCTTGTATATGCATAAATATTTTCATCTTCATCAAGAATCATATCATATTTTCCATATATTAAAGAAAGATTTTCCTTTCTAATCTTTATTAAATCTTTATAGAAATTTAATACTGAATCTTTATTAGCCAGTTGTTTCTCAACATTTATTGTTTTATAGTTTTCATTTACATCAATCCATGGTGTATTTTCACTAAACCCTGCATAATCTGATGCATCCCATTGCATAGGCGTACGTGCATTATCTCTTGAAATACTTGAAACTGCTTTTAAAGCTTCATGGACACTAGCTCCTTCATTAATCTTTTCTTCATAAATATTTATACTCTTCACATCATTATATTTTTCAATAGAATCAAATCTAACATTTGTCATTCCAATTTCTTGTCCTTGATAAATAAATGGAGTACCTTTTTGCATGAAATACATTAATGCAAATGCCTTAGCTGATGCTTGTAAGTATTCGTTATCATTTCCCCATGAAGAAACCACTCTTGGAATATCATGATTTTCAATAAATAATGCATTCCATCCTTTTCCTTCTAGAGCATTTTGCCATTTTGTAAGGACATTCTTATATTCTTTAACATTAAATTTATTTTCTCCTACTTCTCCCCATAAATTCAAATGTTCAAATTGAAAAATCATATTGAATTTACCATTTTCTTCACCAACCCACATTTCTGACTCACTGGCATCTACACCATTTGCTTCACCAACAGTCATAATATCATATTTAGCAAAAGTATTTTTATTTAATTCTTCAAGATACTCATGTATTCCATCAACATTCATATGTTTTTCAAAGGATGATACATAATTTAAATTATGAGGATTTTCCATATCTATTAATCCTGGTTCCTTTTTTATATGACTAATGGCATCTACTCTAAACCCATCAATGCCTTTATCAAGCCACCAGTTTATCATCTTATATATCTCTTGTCTTACTTCCTCATTATCCCAATTTAAATCTGGTTGTCTTTTACTAAATAAATGTAAAAAATATTGTTCTGTATTTTCATCATACTGCCATGCTGATCCTTTAAATATACTTTCCCAATTATTAGGTTCAACACCATCTTTTCCATCTCTCCAAATATACCACTCTCTCTTTTTGCTATCTTTTGAAAGTTTTGACTCCATAAACCAAGGATGTTCATCGCTTGTATGATTAATAACTAAGTCAATGATAAGTTTCATCCCTCTTTTATGTACTTCATCAAGCAACAAATCAAAATCTTCCATATTTCCAAAGTCATCCATAATATCTTGATAGTCACTTATATCATATCCATTATCATCATTAGGTGATTTATACATAGGACAAACCCATATTACATCTATACCTAATTCCTTTAAATAATCTAGCTTAGAAATAATACCTATTATATCTCCTATACCATCATTATTTGAATCTTTAAAACTTCTTGGATAAATCTGATAACCTACAGCTTCTTTCCACCATACTCTCTCCATTTATATCTCCCCTTCTGTGCAACCGTTTGCTTTTTCTTTAAAATATATATACAGTTTTTCAACTGTATATATTTAAGATTTTATATTACATTAATAATGTAACATTATTTGAAATTGTTTACAAGTACCAAATTCGCTGATTTTTAAAATCTATTCTCATTTTCCTCTATTTTTCTTTAATTTTTATCATTTGGCAACCGTTTGCACTAACATTTCACAAATCTACAAATAATGATTTTCTCTCCACTAGTTCTGTATCAATTATATAGAAGTTCTTTCCTATATTTTTTCTCTCAAGCTTATCTATTAAAAGTTTTGCCCCGTAATAACCTAACTCTTCCGCCTTTACATCCACTGATGCCAAAGGAGTACTTCTATATTCTGCTAGAGGAGTATTATTAAATCCTACCACTGCTATTTGTTCCTTACCGCTGTCCTTCATCTTATCTTGTGCACCAAATGCTAGCAAATCATCAGTTGTTAGTATTGCTGTCACATCATCATTTTTTATAATATCCTCCATAGCAATATAACCACATTTTTCAGTAAAATCAGCGCATTCTATTATCAATTCTTCCCTAGCTTCAACACCTCTACTCCTAAGTGCTTGCTTATATCCCTCTAATCTATCCTTGGACATATTTAAATTTCCTTTTGCACCTATAAAGCCAATTGTTTCGTGACCCATCTCTATTAATTTTTGTGTCAGCAAATACATAGCTTGAAAATTATCATTATCAGCCCATAAAACTCCCTTCACTTCTTCAGGACGCCCTATTATAACAAAAGGAAAGTTTATTTTTTTTAAATACTCTATATCTTCATCATTATCTTTTGCATTAAAAAGACATAATCCATCTACTAAATTACTTTCAGTAAATTTTTTTATCCACCCATCACCACTACAATCTTCTTTAAAGCCATACATGATATAATAATTTTCCTTTTGTGCACAAACGCTTATCCCCTTTAAAGCTTGTGCAAAAAATGGATTAGAAAACATCTTTTCAGCTCCATCTGGCAGTACTACCGCTAGTATCCTTGTTCTATTATTAGCCAAACCTCTAGCCACCACATTGGGAGTATAATTTAATTTTTTTATAGCAGCGTTTACTTTCTTCTTAGTTTCTTCACTTATTCTCGGACTATTAGATAAAACTCTCGAGACGGTAGAAGTAGCAACATTAGCCTCTTTAGCAACATCTTTAATTGTAACTTTCATGTTATAACCCTCACTTATGTTAAAATAGCTTGCTTATATCTCCAATTTTTAAGCATTTTCTTTATTTATATTCATAATATTACACTAATTTTATAAAAAAAAGAAGTACATATACGCATGTACTTCTTTTTATATAATCTCAGCATTGAATTTGGTGGCTTACCGGGGAATCGAACCCCGGACACCTT
>NZ_FR886579.1:0-53896 GCF_000436575.1 Clostridium sp. CAG:265 | reverse complement strand
ATTCCCGAAGGGAGCGTGGCGAAAGCCACTTTTTTATGCTTAGGAAATAGTTAAAAAGAAAGTATGATTTTACATAATAAAAATAAAGGAATATTTATATAAGAGAGAAGAAATAAAAAAAGTATATAGGCGTAAATAAAATACTTGTAAATGAGTATAATAATTAATAAAACACTGCACAAATAAACTTTCAGTATAAATACTAAATAGATGGACAAAATATTTATGAGGTGATAAGTATGGGAAGTAAATTAAAAATTAATAAGAAAGAAAATAAGAATATAAGTCATAATCCTCGAGCAGAAAGTGTTAAATCATGTTTTGGAGAACCTAAAGCAAAGCCATATGATCCAACAGATTTTAAGATTTAATTTTTTGAGCATTCTAGCAATTTTTAGTCAGTGTTTAAGGCTGTAAAAAATAAATTTAATTATTTGGAATAGTTGAATGAAGATAGATAATAATAAAAAAGTTATAAGATTTATCAGTTGATGAAAAATAAATAAAATATATAAATGAACTGGAACCTATAAGATAGACACTTATAAAATAGATTCTATCTATATAGGTTCTTTTTGTGTACAATAAATAAATGTTGATATACATATTAAGTATTTAATATAATTATATTATAAATAATACATAATGCTTATTATTTGGAGGGGACTATATGGAACATGATGTTGTAACTAAAGAAAAAGGTAAAATAAAAGTAAAGGAGCCTAAAAAATATAGTGTCATTATGGAAAATGATGATTTTACAACAATGGAATTTGTCATTGATGTATTGATGAGCGTGTTTAATAAAGATAGCGTAGAAGCTAATAGAATAATGCTTGATGTACATTCTAAAGGAAGAGGAGTAGTAGGAACTTATCCATATGATATTGCTGTTACAAAAGTATCAATAGCAATGGATATGGCTAAAGAAGAAGGATTTCCCTTTATGATAACTATTGAGGAGGTTTAATGTATGCAGGTGACAAAAGAAGTTAATGAAGTAATAGTTGCTGCAATTGAATATGCTAGAGAAAATAAGCATGAATATGTGACAGCTGAACACATATTATATAAATGTACTTTTATAGAAAAAGTACAAAATGCCATGGAGAAATGTGGTGCAGATATTGAAAATTTAAGAAAAAATCTAAATGAATATTTTAATGAGTATATAAAGACTACAGAAAATACAGGTATTCAAGAAAGCTATAGTTTTCAGCAAGTGATATTAACATCTGGAGAGCAGGCTATGGCTTCTGGTAAAAATGTCATAGAAATTGAACATATTTTATCAGTTATATATATGATGGAAGATAGTTATGCTTTATATTTTTTAAATTTAGAGGGAATAGATAAAAGAAATCTTCTTTTTACTTTATGTCATAAAGAAGGGAATGTAAAGTCAGAAGAAGGTGGAGAAAAATCATCAAAAAATAAAGGTGAGCAAAAAGGCAGTAATAAATCTATAATTGAGAAGTATACTGTAAATTTAAATGAATTTGTTAAAGAGCAAGATAATAATTTGCTTATAGGGCGTCAAGATATTTTAGATAGAACTATACAGATTCTATGCAGAAGAACTAAAAATAATCCTATTCATGTTGGAGAGCCAGGTGTAGGAAAGACATCTATAGTGTTAGGGCTTGCTAGACTTATTAATGAAGGTAAGGTTCCAGAAAAACTTAAGAACTCAGAAATATATTCTCTTGATATTGGTGGGTTATTGGCAGGAACTAAGTATAGAGGCGATTTTGAAGAGAGAATAAAAAAAGTGCTAGAGCAGATTAAGCATAGAGTTAATCCAATAGTTTATATTGATGAGATACACTCAATAGTAGGAGCAGGAGCTTTAGGTGGTGGTTCTTTAGATGCATCTAATCTTCTTAAGCCATATTTAATGGAAGGAAAGATAAAATTTATTGGTGCAACTACTTTTGATGAATATAAAAAACATTTTGAAAAGGATAAAGCTCTTACAAGAAGATTTCAGACAGTGGAAGTAAAGGAGCCTAGCATTAACGAAACTGTTGAAATTATTAATGGAATTAAAAAGTCGTATGAAGAATATCATAATGTATCTTATACTGATAAGGCTATTGAAAGTGCAGTTATTTTAAGTAATAAGTATATAAATGATAAATTCTTACCGGATAAGGCTATTGATGTTATAGATGAAGCTGGTGCATCTATTTCTATGGAAAATAGTGAAGAAAGAACATTAATTGATAATGTTAAAATTGAAGAAATAATTTCAAAAATGTGTCATATTCCTAAGAAAACAGTTGAAAAGGATGAAATTGAAGCTTTAATGACTTTAGAAAATAAATTAAAGCTTAATATTTTTGGACAAAATGTTGCCATAGATGAAGTTGTAAAATGTATAAAGATGTCAAGAGCTGGACTTAAAGATGAAGGCAAACCTGTTGCTTCAATGCTTTTTGTTGGACCTACAGGTGTAGGGAAAACAGAAATATGCAGAGTGTTATCAAAGGAATTAGGGATAAAACTTATTAGATTTGATATGAGTGAATATGGTGAAAAGCATGCAGCATCTAAGCTTATTGGAGCGCCACCAGGTTATGTAGGGTATGAAGAGGGTGGACTACTTACGGATTCAGTCCGTAAGAATCCATATTCTGTATTACTATTAGATGAAATTGAAAAAGCTCACCCAGATATTTTAAGTGTATTACTTCAGGTAATGGATTATGCTACACTTACAGATAACCAAGGTAGAAAAGCTGATTTTAGAAATGTAATACTAATTATGACTTCCAATGCAGGTGCCAAGGAAATTGGCAAAAATAAGGTAGGCTTTGGTGAAAGAGTAGTACAAGTAGAAGCCATCAAGGATGAAGTAAAACGATTCTTCACTCCAGAATTTAGAAATAGATTAGATAAAATTGTGGTATTTAACCATATAGATAAAGAAATGACAAGAAATATAACTATAAAAGAAATCGGTTTATTTAAAGAACAATTATTAAGTAAAAATATAATATTAGAATTTGATGAGTCTGTTATAAATCATATAAGCAATGAAGGGGTTTCTAAAGAATATGGAGCAAGAGAAATCAGTAGAATAATAAATTCAGAAATTAAGGCATTGTTAATTGATGAAGTATTGTTTGGTAGATTAAAAGATGGTGGAAAGGCTAAAGTTGTATTTAATGATAGTAAATATGATATAGAGTTTTAGAAAATATAAAATTAACTATTTTTAAAGATAAATTTTATTGACAAAAAATATTTTATAGAATAATATAAAAACAAATAATATAAATTAAAAACTGTGATAAAGAGGAGTACGGATTAGGAAGTATTAAGAGAGGAAGGTCTTGGCTGAAAGCCTTCTATATGGAATATCCCGAAGGTAGCTTTTGAGTTTCTTTGCTGAAAGTTTAGTAATTAGTAGGCAAAGACGGCGTTCATAGCCGTTATTGAATTAAGAGCCCATAATAATGGCCAATATTTATTTAGTATAGTTTAAAGTTGAAATGCTAAAATAGTATTGTGCCTGTGGGAATAAAGGTGGTACCGCGAGTCTTCGTCCTTTTTTAGGACTTAGGCTCTTTTTTATTTGTACAATTTATTAAACTAAGGAGGTTTCTGTAATGGAAGAAAAAAACAATTTACCTACCACGTATAATCCAAAAGAATTTGAAGAAAGAATTTATAAAATTTGGGAAGAGAAGAAATATTTCACACCAGTAGTTGATAAGAGCAAAAAGCCTTTTTCAATTGTTATGCCACCGCCAAATATAACTGGTAGATTGCACTTAGGGCATGCATTAGACAATACTCTTCAAGATATGCTTATTAGATTTAAAAGAATGCAAGGATACTGTACTTTATGGTTACCAGGACAAGATCATGCATCTATTGCTACAGAAGTTAAAGTTGAAAATGAGTTATTGAAGCAAGGATTAGTAAAAAAAGAAATGGGAAGAGAAGCTTTCCTTGAAAAAGTTTGGGAATGGTCTGATGAATATAGAGGTCATATAAGAGAACAACTTAAGAAGATGGGAGTATCTGCGGATTTCTCAAGAGAAGCGTTTACAATGGATGAAAATTTAAACAAAGCTGTAAGAACTGTCTTTGTTAAGTTATATAATGAAGGACTTATATATCAAGGAAACAGAATAACTAACTGGTGTCCTAAATGTACAACAGCATTGTCAGATGCAGAAATAGAATACGAAGAAAAAGAAGGAAGCTTCTGGCACATAAATTATCCATTATCTGATGGTTCAGGATTCTTAGAAATAGCAACAACAAGACCAGAAACATTATTAGGAGATACAGCAGTTGCTGTTAACCCAAATGATGATAGATTTAAACATTTAATTGGTAAGACATTAAAGTTACCGCTAACTGATAGAGAAATACCAGTAGTTGGTGATGAATATGTTGATATAGAATTTGGAACTGGTGCTGTTAAAATAACTCCTGCACATGATCCAAATGATTTTGAAGTTGGTAAGAGACATAACCTTCCACAAATAAGAGTTATGGATGACCATGGTATAATAAATGAATTAGGTGGAAAATATCAAGGGCTTGATAGATATGAAGCTAGAAAACAAATGGTTGAAGATTTAGACAAATTAGGTCTATTAGTTAAGATAAAACCGCATACTCATAATGTTGGAACACATGATAGATGTGGAACAGTTATTGAACCAATAATATCTAAGCAATGGTATGTTAAGATGGAATCTTTAGCTAAGCCAGCTATTGAAGCTGTAAGAGGCGGAAAAACTAAATTTGTTCCAGAAAGATTTGATAAAATCTACTTCAACTGGATGGAAAATATTCAAGATTGGTGTATATCAAGACAATTATGGTGGGGACATAGAATACCAGTTTACTACTGTAATGATTGTGGACATATGATGGTTGAAGTTGATGCACCATGTAAATGTTCAAAATGCGAAAGCACTAATTTAAGACAAGAAGATGACGTTCTTGATACATGGTTCTCATCTGCACTTTGGCCTTTCTCAACTTTAGGATGGCCTAATAAAACAGAAGATTTAGAATACTTCTATCCAACTAACGTTCTTGTTACAGGATACGATATAATCTTCTTCTGGGTAGCTAGAATGATATTCTCAGGGATTCATAATATGGGAGAAACTCCATTTGATACAGTATTAATCCACGGTATTATAAGAGACTCTCAAGGTAGAAAGATGAGTAAGTCACTTGGTAATGGAGTAGATCCATTAGAAGTTATTGAAGAATATGGTGCTGATGCCTTAAGATTTATGCTTGTAACAGGTAATTCACCAGGAAATGATATAAGATATATTCCTGAAAGAGTTGAAGCAGCAAGAAACTTTGCTAACAAAATGTGGAATGCATCAAGATTCGTTATGATGAACTTAGATAAAGAAGTTATGGCTAAATATGCTGAATGCAAAGAATATAGCTTAGCTGATAAATGGATTTTATCTCAAATGAATACTCTTGTTAAAGAAGTAACTGAAAATATGGAAAAATACGAATTAGGAATAGCACTTCAAAAAGTTTATGACTTTATGTGGACTGAATTCTGTGATTGGTATATAGAACTTGTTAAACCAGTATTCTTCAGCGATGATGAAAAGCAAAAAGGAATAGTATACAACGTATTATATACTGTATTAACTACAGGATTAAAATTATTACATCCAGTAATGCCATTCATTACAGAAGAAATATATACTACTTTAACTGATGGTGAATCAATAACTATCTCAACTTGGCCAAAATTCAACGAAACATTAGTTGATGCTAAGGCTGAAAAAGATATGGAATACATCATAGAAGCTATTAAATCTTTAAGAAATGTTAGAGCTGAAATGAATGTACCACCATCAAGAAAAGCTAAAGTAATAAGCTATATTAATGATGAAGCTAGAGATGCATTTAATGCAGGTACAGCTTATATTGAAAAATTAGCTTCAGCTTCAGATGTTGAATTTATAAATGATAAAGCATTAGTTCCTGAAAATGCTGTATCAGTAGTAGTTAAAGGTGGAGAATTATTTATGCCACTACTTGACTTAGTTGATAAGGAAAAGGAACTTGAAAGATTAAATAAAGAAAAGAGCAAACTTGAAGGTGAAATAACTAGAATAGAAAAGAAACTTTCTAATGCAGGATTTGTTGCAAAAGCTCCAGAGGCTGTAGTAGAAGGTGAAAAAGCAAAAATGGCTAAATATCAAGAAATGCTTGATGCTGTTTTAGTTAGAATAGATACTTTAAAATAGTTTATAAAAAATGGATATCTACGTTGGTAGATGTCCATTTTTTGTAAGGAAAATTTAAGATGAATCTGTTAAATAGTAGAGCAATAAATTTTGCATTTTTGTTAATTATACATTATATTTAAATAAAGGTGAAAATAAAAAATAAAATTTTGGGGTGGTTTGATGAAATACCAAGAAGCAATAAAATATATAACAGAAGTAGGGAATTTTGGCTCTAATTATGGCTTAGAAAGAACATATAAATTATTGGAATTTCTTGATAATCCTCATGGGAAACTAAAAATAATCCATGTAGCAGGGACAAATGGTAAGGGGTCTACCACGGCAATGATTACTTCTATGTTAAAGGAAGCTGGATATAAAGTAGGCATGTACACTTCTCCATTCTTAGAAGAATTTGAAGAGAGAATTCAAATTAATGGGAATAATATACCTAAGGAAAAACTTGCACAGCTTATGACAAAGATTAAGTATGCTGTAGATAAGGTGATAGAAGAGGGGTATAATCATCCTACGGAGTTTGAAATAATAACAGCATTGATGTTTTTATATTTTGCTACTGAAAAGGTGGATTTTGCAGTAGTGGAAGTAGGCCTTGGAGGAAGACTTGATTCTACCAATGTAATAACACCTATCTTGTCTGTAATTACTTCTATAAGTTTTGATCATACAAATATTTTAGGAAATACCTTAGAAGAAATTGCTAGAGAAAAGGCTGGTATAATTAAGGCAGGTATACCCACTTTAATATATCCTCAAGAAGAGATAGTAGAAAAAGTGCTGAGCGAAAAATGTGAGGAGTTAGGTGCAAAGCTTTATAAGATAAATAAAGATGATGCAAAATTAGTTGAGATAATTAAGGAAGATAAGATATATCAGCTAGTAAAGGTGAAGTTAGATGATGAATATGATGTTAAGCTTCAACTATTAGGTGAGCATCAGATT
Source organism: Clostridium sp. CAG:265 (assembly GCF_000436575.1). Lineage (NCBI taxonomy): Bacteria > Bacillati > Bacillota > Clostridia > Eubacteriales > Clostridiaceae > Clostridium > Clostridium sp. CAG:265. Next base: position 46,694 of record NZ_FR886579.1, on the reverse strand, counting down.
TTAAATTTAGCAGTGGCTTTGAAGGCCTTAGAAATTATTAAAGATAAAGCAGCAAAGTTAAGTAAGGAAAGTATAATAAAAGCCCTGTCAGAAGTTAGATGGAATGGAAGACTAGAAGTAATGAGTAATGAGCCATGTGTTGTAATAGATGGAGCACATAATATTCAGGGAATAACGCAACTTGATAAAAATATTAAAAAATATTTTAAATATGATGATTTATATTTAATATTAGGAATATTAGCAGATAAAGACGTTGATCATATGGTTAAGGTTATTACTCCTCAAGCAAAGAAGGTCTTTACAGTAACACCTAATTCAATAAGAGCTGAAACATCAGAAGAGTTAATGGGAGTGGTAAAGAAATATAATCAGGATTGTCAAGCTTATAGTGATTATAAAAATGCTTTTGAAGATGCTTTAAAGCTTTGCAAGAAGGATGATTTACTGCTTATAAGTGGTTCATTATATATGATAGGTGAAATGAGAGGAATAATAAAAAAACATTTTAGTAAATAATACTTTGTTTACTAAAATTCACTAATATAGTATACTGATATAAAAAAATATATTAAATAAATATGTTCAATTTGAGGAGGAAAAAATATGGCAGCACATTTACATATTATGGCTAAGGAAGGCTCTATAGCAGAAACAGTATTATTACCAGGAGACCCTTTAAGAGCTAAATTTATAGCAGAAAACTTTTTAGAAGATGTAGTTTGTTATAATGAAGTAAGAGGAATGTATGGATATACTGGAACATATAAAGGAAAGAGAGTTTCAGTGCAAGGAACAGGAATGGGATTACCATCACATTCTATTTATGTAAATGAACTAATTAAATTCTATGGAGCAAAGAGACTAATTAGAATAGGTTCAGCTGGATCTATAAATGACAATGTAAACGTAAGGGATTTAGTTTTAGCTCAAAGTGCATCAACGAATTCAGGAATTAACAAAAGAAGATTCCAAGGACTAGATTATGCACCAACAGCCAACTTTGAGCTATTATATGATGCATATAATATTGCTAAAAATAAAGGTGTTAATGTAAAAGTAGGAAATGTATTATCTAGTGATTTATTCTATGATGATACAAATGGGTTTGGAGCTAAGAATTGGGCAGAGTATGGCTGTCTTGCTATTGAAATGGAAACAGCAGAGCTTTATACATTAGCTGCTAAATATAATGTTGAAGCACTTTCAATATTAACTATATCTGATCATGTATTTAGAGGAGAAGAAACATCTCCAGAAGAAAGACAAAATACATTTACTGATATGATGGAAGTAGCTTTACAATTAATAAAATAAACTTTAATACAAAAAAGATGATTTTATATATCATCTTTTTTGTATATTATGATTTTATTTTATTTTTAATATTAATGAACATTGATAGATATTTATTAGATTTAGCATTTTGTGTTTTTGAAATAGTAAAGCAATAAAAAATACAATTAAGAATTGAAACAAAACCACTAATAATAACACCTACTTTTAGAGAAAGATTAATTATAATTCTTTGAGAAGAGTATAATTTTTTATTTCTTTCGTAATCTTCAATTAGGAAATTATTTACTCCATCAATAAAAGCTCTATAATCATTTTCAGAAATTTCCTCTCTATTCATAAATTCATTGTAATATTTAATATATTTTTCTTCTTCAGTATTTACAACGTCTAATACTGTATCTATATGGCTTATAAATACAGAATTAAGCACCTTATAGCCTACGAATAAAAATGTACAAAATATTAAACATGCAATAATTCTAAATATAATTTTAAAAGTTTTCACATTTATTCTCCCTAAGTTTTAATATTTTCCACTATATTATCGGTTAATATATGAAAAAATTAATATTAAATTTATTAATAATTTTAATTTTTTTAGTTAATATATTTAAGTAAAGGGAGAAGTGAAAATATTAAAAGTGCATTTAAAAATATAAGTGATATTTTTATAATATTTATTTCTTGTATTACTATGTATAATAGGTTATAAATATGGAGTTATTAATGTAAAAAAGTAGTTATAATGATATTTAATAATATATTATATATGTATAATAAATAAAATAAAAAGACAATCTTCTAAAAAGTATTACAAATAGCACCCATTAAAAGAATACAACATATAATGAAATTACAGTGTATCTTTTAAAGGAGGTGTAATATTGAAATCATTAATTCTATGCACAACAGCAAGTGATTCAATTTGTAAACTAGTATTAGATAGCTTAGATATGAAAAAAATAAGGTTAAAACATTGCGATAAACCAGTTGGGCCACATGGTATAAGGTCATATTCAGATACTGTTATTACAGCGAATAGTTATAATGATTCTGTATCTTTTTTTTATGGTGAAAATCTTATTGAGGACAAGGTTATAGGTGTTGGGCCAAAGCCAAATGATTTATTAATGCATGATTATAAAGTTTATGTAATTTGTGGAGAGTCTAATTCAATGGTTATATATGACCTTAAGGAAGATAAAAGTATAGGTGAAGTAGCTACTGAAAGCTGGCCACATAGTATTGACATGGATTTTAATAATAAATTATTATTTGTGTCAAACTTGGAAAGTGATAGTATTACAGTAATATCTATGGATAATTATGATACTGTTGAAAATATTCAAGTGCCGGAATATCCTACAAAAATAAGGGTATCCAATGATAAAAATAGGATTTATATCTGTTGCAGTTATTTAGGAAAAGATAAACGAGGATATATAGATGTAATTAATATTGGTAATTTTCAAAAAATAGCAAGGGTTATGGTTGGATATTCACCAATAGATATGATTGAAGATGATGATAATATTTATGTTTCTAATTTTACCGATGGAACAATTAGTGTAATAGCCAAAAGAACATATACGGTAGAAAAGGTTATTTATGTAGGTGGAATGCCAAAGGGAATTTTTAAGTATGGATCAGTGTTATATGTAGCTGATTATTTAAAGAGTAAACTTATTTTAATTGAAGATGATAAAGTAATAAAAGTCATAGCAATCGAGTCTGAACCCAATGCCATGACTTTATTTTAATCATTGTCATCAAATAAGCTTTGAATTATTTTTGTATAAATAGTAGAAGGATCATCTTTCCATTTTGAACATAAAGAATTGGCTTGTTTTTTGCTAGGAACAGATACCTTTAAATCAATTAATAAGCTTTCATCTTCAAAGGCTCTTAAATTTACAATATAGGAATCATTATTATCAATGGTATAATCGCTATAAATTGTCAGCTCCTTTTTTATATTTTCAATAGTTGCGGAGATATAATTATTGATTATATCTCTTTTTATTGGAGCAATCCTGTCGGTGAAAAATGATAAAACCTTTTCTCCTTTATCAGTTATGGAAATTAATTTTTTCTCATTTTTTTCAATATACTTTACAAAGTTAGAATATTCTAACTCGCTTATGTATTGTTGAAGAGTAAAGTAATTTATAAAGTTATTTTCTAAAATTATTTCTGTTAACTGTGTATTTGAAATGGGTTGTTTTAATGATTTTATAACATATAAAACTAAAAGTTTATTTTCTGCTAGTTCTGCTGAGTTTTCGTACATATTAAACCTCCAATTTGAAAGTATCTATATTATTATAACATAAATTTTAAACACTGTAATATTATTGTCATTAAAATTATACATTAAGAATATAAATTAGTAAAAATTAAGTTAAGAGGTTTTTTATGCTTAAGGGAAAAAAAGTTGTTATAGAAGTAATTTTGCTTGTATTTATAATTATTCTGTCATTTGCTGTAAATAAACGCAATATTAGTGTAAGCACTAATAATCAAGCTAAACTACCTATATTTAGAGTGAATACAGAAGAAAAAGAAATAGCACTTACCTTTGATATTAATTGGGCAGAAGAGGAGCATTTAGATGAAATTCTACAAGTATTAAAAAAATATGATGTAAAAGGTACTTTTTTTATTATGGGTGGTTGGATAAATTATACAGATGATAATAAAGAAAAGCTTAAAAATATATATAATGATGGTCATGAAATAGGTAATCATAGCTATATACATCCTAACTTTGTAAATATTACAGAAGAAAGAATGAATGATGAATTACAAAAGACGGAAGATATTATTTATGAAACAATTGGATGTAATACAAAATTATTTAGATTTCCAAGTGGCTCATATAATGAAAAAGCATTAAATTATGTTTTATCAAAAGGATATAAATGTATTCAGTGGGATGTTGATTCAGTTGATTGGAAACAATCGGGGGCAGATGTGGAATATAACAGAGTAATGAAAAATGTAAAAGCAGGGTCAATATTATTATTTCACAATAATGCTAAATATACTCCAGAGAATTTAGAGAGGATTATTAATAAATTGACAGGTGATGGCTATAAATTTTTAACAGTTAGTGAATTAATTTATGATGATGATTATTATATTGATGAAAATGGAGCACAAAATAAAAAATAAATATTATAAATATATTGAAAAGTACACATGATTTGTATTATAATGGAAATAAATTCTTATATGGTAATAAATTTATAAATAAGCTAAAAAATTACTAATGGAGAGAGGGGTAAAGATGGACAATTTGATGTTAAATAATAAAATTTATCTTGAAGGGAAGATTGTAAGCAAACTTGAATTCAGTCATGAAATGTATGGAGAAGGATTTTATACATTTTTTATGGAAGTTACTAGATTAAGTGATTCTGTTGATTTACTAAATATAACAGTATCAGAAAGATTAATTAGTAATATGGACTTAAGTATTGGAAAAGAAATAATAGTATTAGGACAATTAAGGTCGTATAATAAGTTTGTAGATGGATCTAATAAGCTTATACTAACTGTATTTGCTAGAAACATAGAACCATGCATTGAAAAAAGCAAAAATCCTAATGAAATATTCCTAGATGGATATATATGTAAGGAACCTGTTTATAGAAAAACACCTTTTGGTAGAGAAATTGCAGATGTATTATTAGCTGTAAATAGAGCTTACAATAAATCAGATTATATACCAACAATAGCTTGGGGAAGAAATTCAAGATTTTGCCAAACTTTAGAAGTTGGAGATAATATAAGGGTATGGGGAAGGCTTCAAAGCAGAGAATATCAAAAGAAAATCAGTGAAACAGAAGTAGTTAAGAAGATAGCATACGAAGTTTCTATTTCTAAGATGGAAAGAGTAACTGAAGAAAATGATGAAAACTTCAATAGTGAAGAACATGAAAATACGCATGTAACTGAAAAAGGTGCTATATAATTTTAAAAATATATAGCTTAAATAATAACAAGCTCCGTAGTGGAGCTTGTTATTATTTTCTTAAATCACTAAGTATTTGAGTTTTATTTTTTGTTTTGTCATCTACAGATTTAACAATCTTTGCAGGGCTTCCAGCAACGACAACTCCAGAAGGTACATCACTTATAACTACAGAACCAGCAGCTACTACAGAGCCATTACCAATTTTAACACCTTCTAATATTACTGAATTAGCACCTATCATTACATCATCACCAATTTCACAAGGAGATTTGCTTGGTGGTTCTAATACACCAGCTACGACGGCACCAGCACCTAAGTGAACTCTTTTACCAATCTTTCCTCTAGCTCCAATAACAGCATTCATATCAACCATAGAGCCTTCACCGATTTCTGCACCTATATTAATAACGGCACCCATCATTATGACAGCATTTTTACCAATAACAACTTTATCTCTAATAATTGCACCAGGTTCAATTCTTGCATCGATAGCCAGCAAATCAAGCATAGGAATAGCTGAATTTCTTCTATCATTTTCTACTCTGAAATTTTTAATTCGATCTTTGTTATTCAATATAAGTTCAGATATTTTTTCAGATTCACCATATAGTACATAAAAATTATTAGAACTATATACTTCGATATTTTCAAAATTTACATCATCTAAATTACCATTAATATAAACCTTCACAGGAGTAGATTTCTTAGATTCTTTTATAAATCTTGCAATTTCATATGGATCAGTTAAATTATAATTCATATTATCATCCTTTCTTCTTGTGAATTTGAATTAAATAGATATTATTAATTATAATAGACAAAAAAGGTAATTTAAAGAGTAAATAGAAAAAATATGAAAAAACTTTACGAATCATTGTATGTTAATGTACAATGATTTAAAGGAGATGATTTAATGAAATTAAAGAAAGGATTAGTACAAATTTATACTGGTGACGGAAAAGGAAAGACAACAGCAGCAATAGGGCAAGGGATAAGAAGTGCAGGATATGGATTAAATGTTGTAATGGTCCAATTTTTAAAGGGAGGATATACAGGAGAACTTTCAACAATAGATAAAATTGATAATTTTAATATTTTTAGATTTGAAAAAGAAAGGGATTTCGTATGGAATTTATCAAAAGCTGAAATTGAGGAATTAAAAAAAGAAATTAGAACAGGATATGAATTTATTAAGAAAATAGTTGATGAAGGTTCTTGTGATGTTCTTATTATAGATGAGATAATGGGAGCTCATTATAATAAATTTATAAGTACTGATGAGATAATATATTTAATTAAGAATAAAAAGGAATCAATGGAAATTGTTTTAACAGGGAGAAATGTTCCAATGGAAGTTATTGATTTAGCAGATTTAGTGACTGAAATGAAGATGATTAAACATCCTTTTGAAAAAGGAATAGGTGCCAGAGAAGGTATAGAGTATTAAAAGATGGTATAAACATTGGGGGAGAATTTAATGAATTTAAACTTAAAAAATGTTCAAATTTCTGGGATAAGGAAATTTTATAATGAGGTAAAGAAAATAGATGGTGCTATATCGTTAACTTTAGGGCAACCGGATTTTCCAGTACCAAAGGTAGTAAAAGAGGCATTAATAAATGCTGTAAATGAAGATAAGACAGTGTATACAGAAAATGCTGGAATATTACCACTAAGAAAAGAAATAAGCCAATATTTAATGAAGAGAGGTATTGATTATTCAGCAGATGAGATATGTATTACTGTAGGAGGTAGTGAAGCTATTTTTACTATTTTGACAGCACTTATAAATGAAGGTGATAATGTGCTTATTCCAACTCCAGCATATCCGGCATATGAAAACATTGTTAATATATTAGGTGGAAATGTTGTAAGTTATGGTTTGAATGATGATTTTTCAATTAATATTGAAAATTTAAAAGCGCTTATTAAAGAAAATCAAATAAAGGTTCTAGTCTTATCACTTCCTTCTAATCCTTTAGGAACAATATTAACAAAAGAGGAAAAAGATGAACTTATTAAAATTATTGCTAATAATAATATTTTTGTTGTTACTGATGAAATATATGAATCACTTATATATGAAGAATACTATAGTGTTGCTGAAGAAAAGGAAATATTAGATAAGGTGATATATATAAGTGGATTTTCTAAGATGTTTTCTATGACAGGGCTAAGAGTTGGATATTTTGCAGCTCAAAAGCAATTGATGGATGAAATAATGAAGGTACATCAATATAATGTATCTTGTGCAACATCTATATGTCAATGGGCCGCCTTAGAAGGTCTTAGAAATGGGTTAGATGATGTAGAGAATATGAGAAATGTCCTTAGAGAAAGAAAGGATTATGTAATTTCTGAACTCAGAAATATGGGACTTGAAGTAAATGAGCCTAAAGGTGCATTTTATGTATTCCCGTCTATTAAAAAATTTAATATGTCTTCAGAAGAGTTTTGTTTAAAGCTATTAAATGAAGAAAAGATTGCTTGTGTGCCAGGGAGTTCTTTTGGAATAGGTGGCGAAGGATATATTAGAATATCATATTGTTATTCAATGGAAGAGCTAAAAAAAGCTCTTTTGGGATTAAAAAAGTTCATTAACAAAATATGATAATAAGCGCTGCACAAATTCATTTGCAGCGCTTATTAATTAATTACCAGCAGGATTAAAATTATCGCTTGATACACCTTGTCTCTTTACTGATTTATGCTTTCTATTTGGATTGTGGTTTAAACCTTCTTCAGTTATTGGAGTCTGATAATTACATTTTTCCATACGGGCCTTTTTGTTATCAGGTTGGCTATCTTTTGTCATAATAAAACCTCCTATAAGTCTAATCAATTCCTTCAGAAAATAGTATAACCAATAAAGATACATTAATACTAAACTAGGTATTTATAAATTAAACATATACAATAAGAATATTAAATTAAAATTGTGTATTTTTAATAATATCTATAAGCCTAATACATCATCCATGTTATATAAGCCTGCTTTAGTTACATTAGCCATAAATGAACAAGCTTTTAAAGCACCGACGGCAAATACTTCTCTGGAAATTGCTTTGTGACTTAGTTCTATTACTTCACCAGATCCAGCAAAGATGATTTCATGGTCTCCAACAATTGAACCCCCTCTAACAGCGTGTATTCCTATTTCTGCTTTTTCACGTTTCTTTTCTCCATTTCTTCCATGAACATAGTAGGTATCATCAGAAATAGATTCCTTGATGGTGTCAGCCAGTAGTAGAGCAGTTCCACTTGGTGAGTCCACTTTTTGGTTATGGTGTTTTTCAATTATTTCTATATCATAATTTTGATATAGTAGAGGTGAAATTTTCCTTAGTAAAGAATTTATTAAATTAATACCTAATGACATATTGGCAGATTTAAAAATTGGAAGAGTTTTACTAGAATCTTCAATTAACTTTAAATCTTCATCAGTGTAACCAGTGGAACATAATACTAAAGGCTTTTTTGTACTAGTTGTTAAAGCTAGTAAGTCTTTTAAAGCATCAGCTCTAGAAAAATCAAGAAGAACATCGTAATGAATATTTACGTCTTCAGTATTTTTAAAAATTTTAAACTCAGATTCTTTAGGAAATTTATCAATTCCAGCAACTATTTTTAAAGATGGAAATTCGCTTATAACATTTTGTATTACATTTCCCATTTTTCCGGAACATCCACTTAATAAAATTTTAACCATTTAAAAACTCCATTCTATATTAAGCCGTAATTTTTTAAAGTACTGCATAATATTGTTTTATTTTTTTCGTCCATTTCATAAAGAGGCAATCTTAATTCTCCAACTTCTTTTCCCATCAAGTTAAGAGCAGTTTTTACTGGTATAGGATTTGTCTCCATAAATAAATCATTTGTTAGTTTGAGATATTTTAACTGCAAAGCTAAAGATTTGTTAATATCACCAGTTAAATATGACATTACCATTTCATGAACAGCTTTAGGAACTATATTTGCTAGTACAGATATAACTCCAATACCACCTAGTGCTAGAATTGCAGTAACTTGATCATCATTACCAGAATAAATATCTAATTTATCACCACATAAAGCTTTTATCTTTGCAATTTGGCTTATATTGCCACTGGCTTCTTTTACAGCTGTCATATTGGAAAGTTCAGATAATTCTAGTAAAGCTTCAGGTGTGATATTCATATTCGTTCTTGAAGGAACATTATAAAGGATTATTGGTGTGTTTACAGCATTGTTAATAGCTTCAAAGTGTTTAAATAATCCTTTTTTATTTGTTTTATTATAATAAGGAGTTATAACAAGAAGTCCATCTACACCAACAGATTCTGCAAACTTACTCATTTCAATTGAAGCAGCTGTATTATTTGAACCAGTTCCTGCAATTACAGGTATTCGTCTATTTACAGTATTTATAACAAATTGGATAGCATCTTTTCTTTCAGATTCACTCATTGTTGTAGCTTCACCGGTAGTACCACAAACTATTATTGCATCAGTACCTTCAGCAATCTGCCATTCAATTAGTTCTTTAAACTTAGGAAAGTCTATTCCATTTTCATTGAAAGGTGTTATTATAGCAACACCAGAACCTTTAAAAACTGTCATATTAACCTCCGTATAAAATAATTATTTAATTATTTCTTCTGCAATTTGTATTGCATTAAGAGCAGCACCTTTTCTTATGTTATCCCCTACAACCCATATATTTAATCCGTTATCAATGCTGAAATCTCGTCTTATTCTTCCAACATAAATTTCATCTTTTCCTGAAACTTGAAGTTGTGTAGGGTATTTAAGTTCTTTAGTATCATCATATACCACTATGCCTTTAGTTGATTCTAAAAGTTTAACTACATCGTCAAGTTCATATGGTTTTTCTAATTCTATATTTATGCTTTCGGCATGACAGTTTAGTACTGGAACTCTTACGGCAGTAGCTGTAATCCTTATGGAATCATCATGAAGAATCTTTTTAGTTTCGTTAATCATCTTTATTTCTTCTTTTGTATATCCATTATCTAAAAATACATCAATATGAGGAAGACAATTTTCTGCAATAGGGTAAGGGAATTTTTTAGGTTCTACTCCTTTTAATCCATCTTTTAAATCAGCAATACCTTGCATACCTGCACCAGATACCGCTTGATAAGTTGAATAAACGACTCTTTTAATACCGTAGGCATCTTTTAATGCTTTTAAAGGTAGCATAGCTTGAATAGTAGAACAATTTGGATTGGCAATTATACCATTGTTCCATTTAATGTCTTCCGGATTTACTTCAGGAACTACTAAAGGAACATCTTTAGCCATTCTCCATGCACTGGAATTATCAATTACTGTTGCACCATACCTTACAAAGATTGGTGCAAATTTTAAACTTGCATCTCTGCCAGCTGAAAATAATGCCAAATCTATTTTTTTATCTTTTATATTTTCTTCAGAAGTTTCATTTACTATATATTCTTTATCTCTGAACTTTAGATATTTTCCAGCTGAACGTTTTGAAGCAAAAAGATATAACTCATTTATTGGAAAATTTCTTTGTTCAAGAATTTCTAAAAATTTTCTTCCAACATTACCTGTTGCACCAACAACTGCTACATTATACATGTAAATTCCCCCTTAAATTTAAACGCTTATTAGCGTATTAATAATAAAAAATTAGAAGCTTTGAGCAAAATCACTCAAAGCTTCTAATTTTTTTATATTTTATATAAATATTTATTAGATTTCTTTAAATGATAGCTCTCCACAAAAATGTGACAGGAATACATATATTATATGAACCCCCAGTAAATAGCTGTAAAGCATAGGCTATTTACTTCGGCGATAAATCCTTTCCCATTAAATCATTGTGCTTAGCTCTTTAATAGTACTGATAAGTATCGCGCCTCTATCTTGCAATTATTTATTAGATTAGTTTGATTATATATGTTATTTATAAACAATGCAAGATTAAAATTGAAATAAATATATATAATACAATATATGTATAAAAATGTAATTTAATCTTTGAATATTTTATATTTTTATGGAGAAAATACATATATTACTTTGTAGGGGGAATAGTTATGAGCAAGACACCGCTAAAAAAAATTATAAAATCTAAAATTAAAACTAATAAAGAGCTTACAGCACAAGAACTTTTAAGAGAAAAAATCAAATATGAAATTGCTGACGAATTAGGATTAAAAGAAAAAGTTGATCAATATGGATGGGGAGGACTCACAGCTGAAGAAACAGGAAGAATAGGAGGTATTATGACCCGTAGAAAAAAAGAACTAAAAATTCCAACTAATGATGAGATACTAGGAAGAAAATAATGGATTGACTAATTAGTGGAATACATATATTATAATTCTTAGAAATTATAGATTAATGTAGAAGAAATATTTCTTCTACATTAATTTTTAAGTAGCTGTAAAATTTATAGCAAGGGGGAATAGTATGGCTTATGGAGAATTTGCTAAAATTTATGATGATTTAATCAATGAAGATATTAATTATGACAATATGATTAGCAGAATAATTGAAATATGCAATGAATATAATATTGAATACAAAGATTATCTTGATGTTGCTTGTGGTACTGGAAATGTTACTGTAAGACTAGCAAAGTATTTTAAAGATGTATATGCCGTAGATTTATCTGAAGATATGCTGAGAGAAGCTTTTAATAAATTTAAGGAAAATAGAATTAAAGGTAGGATAATTTGTCAAGATATGACTGAAATGCAGCTAAATAGGAAGTTCGATTTAATTACATCAGTTTTAGATTCTACAAATTATATTACTGACGAAGATGATTTGAAAAAATATTTCAGTTCTGTTAAAGAGCATTTAAAAGATGACGGGATTTTTATTTTTGATGTTAATTCATATTATAAGTTATCAGAAATATTAGGTAACAATATTTATACATATAGTGAAGAAGATGTTTTCTACATATGGGAAAATGTTTTTGAAGATGATATGGTTTCAATGTTTCTTACCTTCTTTGTAAAGCAAGGAGAACTTTATGAAAGATTTGAAGAGGAGCATTTTGAAAGAGCATATAGGGAAGAAGAGCTTGAAAGTGCTCTATCAAATTGTGGATTAGAGATAATAAATAAGTTTGATGGATATAGTAATAATAAGGTTCAAGCAAGTAGTGAAAGAATAGTATATGTAGTTAAAAAAATATAACTATATTAAATTTAGGAGGAAGTATAGATGGAAGATAAGATTATTAATGCGGTAGCTATGGATGGAACTGTTAGAATAATAGCAGGAACAACTACAAATTTAGTAGAAAAAGTAAGAGAAATTCATGAATGTACACCAGTAGCAGCTGCAGCACTTGGAAGAATGATTACTGCAGGAGCATTATTAGGTACTACTTTAAAATCTGATAAAGAAATTATGACATTAAGAATTAATGGTGGTGGAGAAGCAGAAGGAATTACTGTAACAGCTCATGAAAATGCTGTTGTTAAAGGATTTATTGGAAATCCTTATGGAGATAGACCATTAAACGAAAAAGGTAAGCTCGATGTAGGTGGATATGTAGGCAAAAATGGTAACCTTATAATCATAAAAGATTTAGGAATGAAAGATCCATATGTAGGCCAAGTTCCAATATTCTCAGGAGAAATTGCAGAAGATTTAGCATATTATTATACTGTATCAGAACAAACTCCATCAGCAGTATCTTTAGGTGTATTAGTAGATACTGATTATTCAATAAAGGTTGCAGGTGGATTAATAATTCAAATGCTACCAGGTGCTGAAGAACATATTGCAGATATAGTAACATTTAGATTGGAAGAAATTCCTACTTTAACTGAAATGTTAAGTGAAGGAAAGACTATAGAAGATATCTTAAACTATTTATTTGATGATATGGGATTAAAGATATTAAAAGAAACTAAGCCTGAATTTAAATGTAATTGTTCAAGAGAAAGAGTGGAAAAAGCATTAATATCAATTGGTGAAAAAGATTTAAAAGAGATATATGAAGAAGGTAAGGATGAAGAAATCAAATGCCACTTCTGTAATACTAAATATGTATTTACTAAGGAACAAATTGGAGAGTTATTAACTAAGATTAAATAATGAAAAAGGCTGCTATATTGTAGCCTTTTTCATTATTTTTTAAGAAAGATGTTTTAAGTATTTTATGCAACAAATGTTAGGGATATACGTACTATATTATAGATTATAAAACAAAGAGACTTCCTCTATCAGTAAGCTTTCCGCTTTTTAAGTAAATAGGTGTGATATTGTGATTATTAAGAAAATTTAACACTTCTTTGCCATAAGAATAATGATTTAAGTCTCCAAATAGTGCTAATTTATCGTGAGAAATCATTCCTCCAACACCACCTATAAATCCATATTCAAAACCTTCTAAGATAATATCTCCATAAGGCAATAAAAGAACATGAAAATCATCATTTGAAAGAGTCTTATATATTCCAGGATCATTAGTAATTAAAACTTTTTCTCGCAAGGGAAGAATGGAACACTTTGTATAGCCTTGCTTTACATTAATAATTTTTTTGTGAGTAATATATTTTTTAAAAGCATCATCAGAATACTTTAGGTTATGTATGAAATACTCCTTGCTATTTAGTGCGTTTATAGATATATTTTCAGGGTATTTATGGCCAAGGGTGCTAGAACTTTCAATATATTTTATATTATTTTCTTCCAGTTGTTTTTTAAACTCATCAGGCATATGCTTATTTATTAAGATTAATCTATTTTCTTTATGAAGAATATTTATTTGTATATCTACATGGCCATCAATTGCATTATACAAAGCTTTAGATTGAGGAATTTTAATTATTTTAAGCCCTAGCTTGTTTAAATTATTACATTCTTCATCTGTAGTTTTATAATCAACAAAACAAATCATTAAATTAACTCCTTTTATTTATAATATATATAAAATAAACAAAATTTATCTAAAAATCAATAAATTTAAACAGTTACTATTTATAAATGTTGAATATAGAAAACTTTTTAATACATACTATTATTAAGGAAGGAGTGAAATCCATGCTGGTAATGAAGTTAGTACACAATAATGACTTAGATTTTGTAAAAGAGTTACAAGAGTTACGACAGTTATTAAAAAAGAAGAATATAACAATGGGAATTGTTGAAAGCGGAGAGGGAAGCTCTAATATAATTAAGATAATATGTAATAATGAAAGTTATAATGATAGGATTAGAAACACTATTTATTTATATATAAGTAATATTTTGTATTCGGTAGTGGTTAAGGAATATAGAAAAAAAGAATTGTTTAATTATTTAATGGAAAACTATTTTTTCTTGAAGCAAAATGAGGTTATGGAAGTGGAAGAAAAAATAGTTAGGGTATTACAAAATGAAGAAAAAGTTACCGATGAAAAAATGTTTTATTGCATTAATAAGATAAATTGTATAATTGAAAAGATAAAGGAATGCTTAGAGGAAAATGAAGTTATAAATATTAAAGGTTTTATAACCTTTAGAATGAAAGAGCTTAGGGAAGATATTGAGTGTATCATTGATAAAATAGTTGAAGATTATATGATTGAAAAGGAATACAAAGAGTTTATAAAATTATTAAAATATTTTGTAGATATTCAAGAAAGTAAAATAGAAAAGATTGATATATATATACAAAGTGATGGGGGATATGTATTAAAAGATGGCCTTGATAATGATGTTTTTGAAGAGTTTGTCAAGGAAATATATGAATGTAAGATTGATACGGAAGCTAATGTAGAAGATATAATTATTAGTGGTCTTATTACAAATGCACCAAAAGAAGTAGTAATTCATAATAAAGACAAAGCCTTAAACTTAGAGTTTATTGATACTATTAAAAATGTATTCGGTGAGAGGGTAACTTTTTGTAATGGCTGTAGTAAGTGCTTGGCAAGTAAGTTGAAAATTTAAAAAAATTAATAATTGACAACTAAAAGATAGCATGATAGAATTTAAAATGTTAAGAAGGAACTGCCGTTTCTCACCTTACGGCAAAGCTTAGTAAGGTAATACGTATGAAATTTGTATCTAGTAATATATTATTATGTCTAGATTTAGTTTGATAATAATGGATGGCAGTAATGTCATCCATTTATTATATAAAAATGCTTTTTTCATTGGTACATTTTATCGGAGGTGAACGATATCAGTAAAAATTTTACTTGTAACGAAAGTATAAAAGAAAAGGAAGTAAGAGTTATTGATGCAGAAGGTAATCAATTGGGAATACTTCAAACAAAAGAAGCTCAAAGAATGGCAGATGAGAGTGAATTAGATTTAGTTATGATCTCGCCAAATGCAAAACCACCAGTATGTAAAATAATGGATTTAGGTAAATATATTTATGAGCAAGCAAAAAAGGAAAAAGAAGCAAAAAAGAAGCAAAAAGTAACAGTAATTAAAGAAATCAGATGTGGAATCACAATTGAGGAAAATGATATTGCTATTAAAGCTAAAAATGCTAGAAAATTCCTAGTGGATGGGGATAAAGTTAAAATAACTATAAGATTTAAAGGTAGAGAAGCAGCATTATCTCATTTAGGTGTTAAAATACTTGATAATTTTGTTTCTAAACTTGAAGATGTTTGTGTAGTAGAAAAACCTGCTAAACAAGATGGAAGAAACATGACTATGGTTTTAGCCCCAAAAAAAGCATAATCTGAGAGGAGGATATTTATCATGCCAAAAATGAAAACTCACAAAGGTGCAGCAAAAAGATTTAGAAAAACAGGTACAGGAAAGTTAAAGAGAGCAAAGGCTTTCAAGAGCCACATCTTAACTAAGAAAAGCGCTAAGAGAAAGAGAAACTTAAGAAAAGGTGCTTATGTTTCAACTACTCAAGAAAAAGCAATGAAGAAATTATTACCATACCTATAATTTAAGAAGGTTTAGGAGGACTAAAGAATGGCAAGAGTTAAAAGAGCGGTAAATTCACGTAAGAATCATAAAAAAGTATTAAAGCTTGCTAAAGGTTACTACGGTGGAAAGAGCAGATTATTCAAAACTGCTAACGAAACTGTAATAAGAGCTTTAAGAAATGCATATGTAGGAAGAAGATTAAAGAAGAGAGATTTCAGAAGATTATGGATAGCAAGAATAAATGCTGCTTCAAGAATGAATGGACTTTCTTATTCAAAATTCATGAATGGAATAAAATTAGCTGGTGTTGATATCAACAGAAAGATGTTATCTGAAATAGCTATAAATGATCCAAAATCATTTGCTGAATTAGTTGAATTAGCTAAGAAAAACTTAAATGCTTAATTAATACATAATGCGACTTATGTCGCATTTTTATTATATAAAAAAGTAGCATCTTTATTTATTAAGAGAGATGCTGCTTTTTTGTAATTAAAGTTTTCATTAGATAAATTAAAAAAATATACTTATACTTTTAGTAGGATAGTGTATAATAATTTGGTAAAGTATTATTTTGGTATTTAAAATTTTTGTTTAGCAGAGGTGTATATATGCAGTATAGGTTAAATAAAGGTTCTAAACTTAATCCAATGCAGATCCTTTCACTGGGATTTTTAGCAATAATACTGGTAGGTGGAATATTGCTATCATTACCTATTTCATCATCTACTGGAGAATATACTAGCTTTATTGATGCTGTATTTACTTCGACTTCAGCAGTATGTGTAACAGGACTAATAACTGTAGATACAGGAACTCATTGGAATTTGTTTGGTAAAACTGTAATTATGATATTGATTGAAATTGGTGGATTAGGATTTATGTCTTTTACTACTTTAATAGCAATTTTACTTGGTAAGAAGATAACCCTTAGAGAAAGATTGATTTTACAAAATGCAATGAATACATTTAATATTCAAGGAGTAGTAAAAATGGTTAAATATATACTGTTATTCACCACTTCAATTCAATTAATTGGTGCACTTATATTTTGCACACAATTAATACCTGAATATGGATTAAGTAAAGGGTTATTTTATAGTATATTTCATTCTATTTCAGCATTTTGTAATGCAGGCTTTGATATTTTTGGTGGCGGGGTGAGTTTAACGACTCACAATACAAATACTGTGGTAATACTAACAGCAGCAGCACTTATAATTATAGGTGGATTAGGTTTTAGTGTATGGACAGAACTATATAATGTAAGAAGGATAAGAAGGTTTTCAGTACATACAAAAATAGTTCTACTGGTTACTGGATTCTTGGTAATAGGAGGCACTGTTTTAATGCTTTTATTTGAATATAATAATCCTGAAACCTTAGCATATATGGATGGTGGAGAAAAGGTTTTAAATTCTTTCTTTTCAGCTGTAACACCTAGAACAGCAGGATTTAATAGTATATCTACGTCTGGCATGACTGGTGCTGGTAAGTTTTTAACAATGATTTTGATGATAATTGGAGGTTCACCTGGATCAACTGCTGGTGGAATAAAAACAACAACTGTAGGTGTATTAATATTAACAGTAATTTGTGTTATAAAAAGAAGAGAAGATACAGAGGTTTTTTCAAAGAAAATATCAAAAGATCTTGTTTATAAAGCATTTACCTTATTCTTTATAGGTTCAGGTCTTGTTATAGTGGTAAGTTTAATATTATCATTTACTGAAGCGGGGGCATCTTTTACAGCTATTTTATATGAAACTGTTTCTGCTTTTGGTACAGCAGGTTTGACTATTGGTCTTACACCAAATTTAAGCATCATTGGAAAAGTGTTAATTATGATGATGATGTATATTGGAAGAGTAGGACCTTTAACTGTAGTATTATCATTGACTAAAGAAAAAGTTAGAAGTGGAATTAAATATCCAGAAGGAAAAATATTAATAGGTTAGGAGAAAGTAATAATGGCAAGTGGAAAACAATTTGTAGTTATAGGTCTTGGTAGATTTGGTCAATCTGTGGCAAAAACATTATATGATCTAGGCCATGATGTATTAGCTATAGATATAGATGAAGAATCAGTAAGAGAAATTTCAGAAAATGTAACTCATGCTGTGCAGTTAGATGCAACAGATGAAACATCTATAAAAAGCTTAGGACTTAGAAATTTTGATGTTGCAGTAATTACTATTGGTTCAAATATACAAGCGAGCGTAATGATTACACTTTTAGTTAAAGAACTTGGAATTAAATACATTATAGCAAAGGGGCAAAGTGAACTTCATGCTAAGGTATTATACAAAATTGGTGCTGATAGAGTAGTGCTTCCAGAAAAAGATATGGGTATAAGAGTAGCTCATAATTTAGTGTCTTCCAGTATAGTGGATTATATAGAATTATCATCTGATTATAGCATTTTAGAAATTAAGCCACTAAAGGTATGGGACAATAAAACTTTAAATGAACTAAATTTAAGAAGTAAATATGGAATTAATGTTATTGCCATAAAAAAAGGTGAGGAAATTGATATAACACCAAGTGCAAATGCTGTTATAGAAAGTGAAGATGTTCTGGTAGTTATTGGACCAACAAATAACTTAGGTAATTTAGAAGAAATAATTGTTAAACAGAAGTAAGAGGTGCTGCACTTTGATAGTCATTGAAAGTAAAGAAAATTCTTTATTTAAGAATATTAAAAAGCTTAAAGAAAGAAAAAATAGATCTAAAGAAAAGAAATATATTATAGAAGGTTTTAGGTTGGTAGAAGAAGGGTTTAAAGCTGGTGCAGATATTGAATGCTTAGTTATAGAAGAAGGAAATGAGCAGAAAGCAAATGAATTCTTAAAAGAATACTTAACAGTATCTAAAATTTATTTAATGAAAAAAAGTTTGTTTGGTCAGCTTATTGCTACAGAAAAGACTCAAGGTGTATTAGCTGTTGTGAAGATGAATGATAGTACAGAAGAAATAAAAGGAGATTTTTATCTTTTATGTGATAAAGTTCAAGATCCAGGAAATTTGGGAACTATTATTAGAACTGCCCATGCAGCTGGTGCTTCAGGAATAATTTTAACAAAGGGTACAGTTGATATATATAATGATAAGACTATAAGGTCAACAATGGGATCAGTTTTTTATCTGCCAATTATATATGATAATGACCTCAGCTTCTTAAAGAAACTTAAAGAGGATGGTTTTAGCTTAGTTACTACATCACTTCAGGAATCAAAGGATTTCTTTCAAGAGGATTTAAGAGGTAAGGTAATATTAGGTGTTGGTAATGAAGGTAATGGCATCAGTGATGAGATATTTGCTATGGCAGATAAAAAGGTTAAGATACCTATGCCAGGTGGTGCAGAAAGTTTAAATGTGGCAGTGGCTTCATCAATAATACTTTTTGAGAAAGTTAGACAAGGAATGCTATAAAAGTATTTTTTAATAAATACTTGAAAAAAATAATCTTTATTTGTATAATAAGTTGAAAAGAATATGTAAATACTGTGAATGAGAGAGTAATTATAAGGAATATTTCAGGGAGAAAAAGTCTAAGACTGGAAGCTTTTTTAATAAAAATTATAATGAAGTTCGCTCAGGAGTACTAGTTGTGAAGTAATAGTAGTAACTAGCGGTTTAACCGTTATTTTAATTAAGAGGATATTGTACCATTTGTATAATATCAACTAGGGTGGTAACGCGGATATTCCGTCCCTTTTGGGATGAATATCCTTTTTTTTATTTACAAATTATTTTAGTTGCATAGCAATTAAATTAAAAGTATTTAATATTCGTAAGATACTGATTAAAAAAGAAGGGAGTAATATTATGGAAGAAAAATTAACCGCCATTAAAGAAGCAGCACTTAATGAAATAGCTTCAGTAGAAAATAGTGCAGCTTTAGAAGAAATTAGAGTTAAATATTTAGGAAAAAAAGGTGAACTTACTACTATATTAAGAGGAATGGGTTCTTTATCACCAGAAGAAAGACCAGTAGTTGGTAAGTTAGTTAATATAGCTAAAAATGAAGTTGAAACTAAACTTGAAGAAGTAGGAAGCAAAATAAAGGAAAAAGAAAAAAAAGCTAAACTAGCTAGTGAAGTTATCGATATAACTTTACCAGGAAAGAAACAAGTAATAGGAAAGAGACATCCATTAGATCAAACATTAGAAAGTATGAAGAACATCTTCATTTCTATGGGATTTACAATAGAAGAGGGGCCAGAAGTAGAATTAGATCATTACAATTTTGAGGCTTTAAACATTCCTAAAAACCATCCTGCAAGAAGTGAACAAGATACTTTATATATTAATGATAGTTTAGTTTTAAGAACTCAAACTTCACCAGTTCAAGTAAGAACAATGGAAAAGCAAAGCTTACCAATTAAAATGATCTCACCAGGTAAGGTTTATAGATCAGATGATGTTGATGCAACACATTCACCAATATTCTATCAAATGGAAGGATTAGTTGTAGATAAAGGAGTAACTTTTGCAGATCTTAAAGGTACCTTAGAATTATTTGCTAAGAAAATGTTTGGGGATAAAGTTAAGACTAAATTTAGACCTCACCACTTCCCATTCACTGAACCTTCAGCAGAAATGGATGCAACTTGTTTCGTTTGTGAAGGTAAGGGATGTAAAGTCTGTAAAAATAGTGGATGGATTGAAATTTTAGGATGCGGTATGGTTCACCCAGATGTACTTAGAAATTGTGGTATTGATCCAGAAATATATAGCGGATTTGCCTTTGGGTTCGGTGTAGATAGAATGGTTATGCTTAAGTATGGAATAGACGATATTAGATTATTATACGAAAGTGATATGAGATTCTTAAATCAATTCTAATAATTATAGTTATTGTAGGAGGTAAAATGCAATGAAAATACCATATAATTGGTTAAAAGATTATGCAGAAATAAATGTTGATGCATATGAATTAGCAGATAAATTAACTCTTTCTGGTTCTCAAGCAGAAGAGGTTATAATGCAGGGAGATACAATTAAGAATGTTGTAACTGGAAAAATTACAAAAATTGAAAAGCATCCTGATGCAGATAGATTAAATGTTTGTCAAGTAAATATTGGAGCTGAAGAAGAAATTCAAATTGTTACAGCTGCTACAAACATGAAGGAACAAGATATAGTACCTGTAGCTCTTCATAAATCAATATTAGCTGATGGTACCGAAATTAAAAAAGGTAAGATGAGAGGCGTAGTATCTAATGGTATGTTCTGTTCTGAAGAAGAATTGGGAATTGCTGGAGATAAACCGGTTCATGGATTAATGATTCTTCCAGAAGATGCACCATTAGGAATGGATATAAAGGAATATTTAAAATTAAATAAAGCAATAATTGATTTTGAAATAACTTCAAATAGACCGGACTGTTTAAGTATTGTTGGTATGGCAAGAGAAGCAGCAGCAACTCTTGGAACATCTTATAAAATGCCTAGCTTCAAATATGAAGTTAAAAATTCAGATAATATCAATGATGAATTAAAAGTTGAAGTTAGAGATGAATTATGTAATAGATATATGTCTAGAGGGGTTAAGAATGTTAAGATAGCTCCATCACCTTCATGGATGCAAGAAAGATTATTAGAAGCTGGAGTTAAACCAATAAATAATATGGTTGATATAACTAACTTTGTAATGCTTGAACTTGGTCAACCAATGCATGCTTTTGATGCAAGAGAAATTGAATCTGGAAAAATAGTTGTGGAAAGAGCTAAAGGCGGTGAAAAGTTCACAACTTTAGATGAAGTAGAAAGAACTTTAGATTCAGAATGCTTATGTATAAAAGATAAAGATAAGACTATTGCTTTAGCTGGTATCATGGGTGGATTAAATTCTGAAATAAAAGAAGATACAACAGAAGTATATTTTGAATCAGCAAATTTTGATGGTACAAACATTAGAGTAAATTCTAAAAAGGTTGGACTAAGAACTGAAAGTTCTTCTAGATTTGAAAAGGATATAGATCCTAATTTAGCAAAGCTTGCTATAGATAGAGCTTGTAGCTTAGTATGTGAGCTTGGTTGCGGAGAAGTTATGGAAGGAACTATCGATGTATACAACAATGTTAAAGAAGAAGGTCACTTAACTGTTGATACTAATTGGATAAATGCTTTCTTAGGAACTGATATATCAAAAGAAGAAATGAAGAAATCTTTAGATTCTTTAGATATAAAGACTGAAATAAATGGGGATATGTTAGAAATTACTACACCTACATTTAGAATTGATTTAACTATTAGAGAAGATATTGCAGAAGAAGTTGCAAGAATTTATGGATATGATAAAATTCCTACAACTGTATTTAGCGTATCTACTGAGAGAGAGCCTAAGTATAAGAAAAATATTTTAGAAGATAAAGTTATTGAAATAATGATAGGAAACGGATTAAATCAATCAATAAGCTACTCATTTGTTTCTCCTAAGGTATTTGACAAAGTTAATATACCAGCAGATAGCCAATTAAGAAATGTTGTTAAGATTAAGAATCCTTTAGGCGAAGATTTTAGTGTGATGAGAACAACAACAATTCCTTCAATGATGGAATGTTTATCTAGAAATTATTCAAGAAATAATGATTATGTTAGATTATTTGAAATTGGTAAAGTATATATTCCAAATGAAGACGAAAATCAAGTTCCAACTGAAAAAAATATATTAACTATAGGTATTTACGGAGATTGTGATTACTTAGATATGAAGGGAATTATTGAAAATCTAGTAGATGGTCTTGGAGTTGAAAAAGCCAAATATGTAAGGGAAAGTGAAAATGCTAGTTACCATCCAGGTAAGACAGCTGCATTATTAGTAAGAAATAAAAAGACTGCAGTTTTTGGAGAAGTGCATCCAGATGTAACTGAAAATTATGGTATAGATATTGATTGCTATATAGCTGAAATAGATTTAGATCAATTATTTGAAGCAGCTAAAATGACAAAATCATATAAAGCATTACCAAAATTCCCAGCTGTAACAAGAGATATAGCATTACTAGTGGATGATTCTGTATTAGTTGCAGATATAGAGGAAGCTATAAGAAAAGCTGGTGGAAATTTAGTTGAAAAAGTTCAATTATTTGATATTTACAAAGGTGAACAAATTCCAGCTGATAAAAAATCAATAGCTTATGCAATAGCATATAGAGATGAAAATAAAACATTAAATGAAAAAGATATTACGAAAGTTCATGATAAGATATTAAAAGCTTTAGAGCATAAGCTAGGTGCTGTGTTAAGATAATATTTAAACAATTATAAAAATCAAAAGCAGATTTAATTTGCTTTTGATTTTTTATTTTATTAGGTGATAATTTTAATCAGTAATTTTTATAAAACATTTTTTTATATAACCAATAGGGTGATATGATACTTTAGACTTTCGTAGTCCTAAATCACCACAGTCTTCTTGTCTATTTACATATAAAGTATCACTAAAATACATATCTAAAAATGTTCTATTTAAAAAAGAATAAATACCTTTAAAAGAAATATCACAGCGCTCAATGTGGATTATAGCTGTATCACCATATTTTTCTCCAATAGAAAAGCCTGCAAGAGTATCATTAACATAAATTGTTATGGATTTTAAATCTAATTTTTGAAAGTTTATTAATACATCCCTAATGACATCGTATTCTATTTTTAGTTCAGTACAGAGAGAGTTTTTTGATTTTTCCCATTTTTTTATTAAGTCTAAGCAGTCGTTGATTATTTTAGGGCTATTTATTTCAGATATTTTGAAAGAATAGTTTTTATTAAAGAAGTTATATAGATTTTTTTTAGCATGATACCTTTTTCCACTTAAGTTAATTAAATCTTTGGTAAGATATATATATTCATAATCTTCCGGTGTATAAACAATTTCAAATTTATGAGCACAATATTTCTTTAAATCATTAATAAAAAAGTTTTCTACATCTCCAAAAAGATAGAGTTCATGGGTGTTATTAGATAAGAAATTAGATTGCGAATTATTATTATTGTTTTTTTTATATGATAGTAATAATTCGATGATTGAATTTAGTTTATTGGGAGTGTAATTATATGGAATCATAAAAAAATCACCATAATATTCTTCACTTTTCTTAACAATTAAGGTATTATCTATTATAGCAAAAGTGGTTTTTGATAAATTTCTCCATAAATATAATGAAGCAAAAGTGTATTCATATGAAGAAAAGTTACTTTTATAACAATAATCATTAAATGTTTCTTTATCTTGGAGAGTTAAGGTATGGAATATATCCAAGATATCATCTCCTTTGTAAAAAATAAGCCATATATTATATTTTATTAAAAAAAGATAATACGGTTAATTGAAAAGAACTTTTATAGAAAAAATCCTATGTCTAATAAGAATTTATCAAGACATAGGATTACCAAAAGCTAATATTTGAATTTTATTAATACTTCTTTAATTTCACCTTTAGAATTTTTTCTTATGCTAAAGTTTTTAATATCGCTAAATTCATGATTTACCTGATATGTTAATTCATTGATTGTTGCTTTACATTTTTTTGAAAGTTCATTATCTTCAATAATTTCAAATCTTGATTTTTTACAAGTAGTTTCGTTTTGCTCATCATCAATTATTACATAATAATCAGAACTTTCTTCTAATACATAGTATTCTTTATTTAAAGTTAAAGTAGAACACAAATCATTATTTATACATTTTAATAACATTTTACCATACCTCCCTTTATAAATTACATTATACATTTATTTAATAAATGTTAAAATTGTAAGAATATATAAAAATATAATTATTTTCGTATATTTAATTAATTTTTTAATAATTTAATTTTTGCAACACTGAATAAAATCTTGTATAATTTATATGAATTTATTAGAACTAATGAAGTACTTATATAAATAAGGGAGATAAAAATGAGTAAATTTAAAAATAATAAACTGATAGAAAAATGTAATCAATTAAATAAAGCTATAGAGATAGTTGGTGGAAAAGAGTTTTTAAATACGAAAATAACAGATGATATTGATATGGCAGAATACATAATAAGCAGTGTTTTTGAAGGAGAAGAAGTGAAGTTTAATTTTGCTGGTGAGGAGTATAGTATTCCTGCATTATTTAAAGCAAAGCTTGAATATGAAAAAAATTTTCTAAGAAATAAAAGTAAGGCAATTGATTCAATCGCATACAAGATAAAAAAATATGATACAAGCTTAGATTCGGAAATAAGAAAATATAAGAAAAGCAGTGGAATTGAAGAATATAATAAAATATATGATATAGTAGAAAAGAGATATAGAAGAGATATCAATATGTTAGTATTAAATTCTATGGATAGTAACCTAGTAGAGAAGCTTTCAGCAGAAGAAGAGGATAAATACTATGGAGAGTATCTTACTCAAAAGAAAAAACAAATAATATATGGAGTATTTAGCAAAATGGGTATAGTTTAATCTATGCCCATTTTTAATGTTAATTAAACGCCTTCGTTTTTAAAGGATGGTACAAAATCTGTGGTGTTGGCTCCTTCTCCTTGAATAAAGCCATTTTTTACACCAATGGACAATGCATAATCTATGATAGAATCGTAATGCTTAGGATTTAATTTGCTGTTTATCTTTGGATATTTATAAGCATTATGCATAGGTACATATTGATTCATTAATGAGATATAGATATCATCATGAAATGTATTGTATAAAAGGTCAATAACTTTCTTAGAATCAAATAAAAGTCCAGGTAATAATAAGTGACGTACAATTACACCTTTTTGTATTATTCCATTATCATTAAAGGAAGGAGCACCTACTTGACGTACCATTTCCTTAATTACATTTAAAGCATTTTCACGGTAGTTGTTAATTTTTGAATATGCTAAAGCATATTTATCATCAAAATATTTAAAATCTGGTAGATAAACATCCACAAGTCCATCAAGAGATTTAATAGTTTCTAAAGAGTCTATTGAATTAGTATTATATAGTATTGGTAAAGTTAAATTATTATTTCTTGCAATTTTAATGGATTTAATGATTTGAGGTACATAATGAGTAGGAGTAACTAGATTTATATTGTTAGCACCTTGTTTTTCAAGTTCTAGGAATATTGCAGCCAATCTTTCAATGGAAATGGTTTTACCGTTGAATTCCTGTGATATGCAATGGTTTTGGCAAAATACACATTTAAGATTGCAATGAGAAAAGAAAACAGTTCCTGAGCCATTTTTGCCAGAAACACAGGGTTCCTCCCAAAAGTGTAATTGAGCCCTGGCTACTTTTAAATGATTATCTGCTTGGCATACACCAAGATTTATATCTCTGTCAACATTACAATTTCTTATACATAAGTTGCATTTTTTTGTTTCTAAATTTATTATCAATTTTAAACACCTCATAAAAGTATATCTTTTATTAAGATTCTATCAAATTTAAATATATTTTCAATAAATTTAAAATAACTAATATAAAAATAGACAATATATGTGGCAGAATATAGTTATTCAAAGATAAATATGATATAATATCAGTAATTATAATATAATTTAGAGGTGTATTAAATGAATACTGTAACAGTTAAAATAAATGGGATGGAGTATAATTTAAAGGGAAAAGAAGATGATGAATATTTACTAAAGGTTTCAGAATATGTTGATGGTAAATTTAAAGAAGTATCAAGTAATAATAACAAATTAAGCATTAGTTCAGTTGCAGTATTAAGTGCATTAAATATAGCAGATGAACTTTTTAAATGTAATAATGAAGTTGAGGATTTACTTAAGGAAAAAAATTCTTTAGAAGAAAGAAACCTAACTTTAAAGGAAAGAATACGAGAAATAAAGCAGGAAGTTGAAGAAACTATTAAAAATAAAAATCAAGAAATGGCTTCTTTAAAAGAGATGTTGTACTCAATGGAGCAAAAGTCAAGAGAAGCTGAAATTTTAAATGATAAGGTTGCTGATTTAACTGAAGAGTTAGAAGAAAAGAGCAAATTAGAAGAATTAGTAGTGCTATTAAAGGAAAATATGGCAGTTTTAAAAAAGGAAAATGAAAATTTAGTCAAGAAAATTGAAGTACTAGAATCAAATCTTACATCTTCAGATGAAAATAATAAAAAACTAAGCATGAGCCTTCTAAATACACAAGATGAATTTTTAAAGGAAAAGAAGGAAAATAAAAAATTAAATGCGAAAATATTTGAATTAAATGAAGATATAGCTAATAAAGTTTCACTTGAAGAGTATAATAATGTATTGGATAGTTATAATGCTTTAAAGGAAAACGTTGAACAAATATCGATGGAAAAAAGTGGAATTGAAAACATGTTAGAAGAGTTTAAAATAAATATAAATTATATTGAACTTGAAAATAAAAACCTAAAGGATAGCGAAAATGTATTAAAAGAAGTTATTTCATCAAAAGAAGATGAAATTGAGGAATATAAGAGTAAAGCATCTGTAGATGAAGAAGAGGCTAAAATTTTGAAAGATAAGATACTTGAACTTGAAGCTGTAATTGCTAAGGGAAAAGAGCAAAGAAAGGCTTTATTAAATAGGGATAAAGCTATAAAATTCCAATTACAAAACTTTAAATATAAGGTTTTAGATTTAGAGAAAAAGCTTATTGATCTACAAGTTGAATTGGCAGTGGAAAGAAGAAAAGCAAATCCATTATTAAAATAGAGTCTGTTCAGAGTGGAACAGGCTTTTAACATAAGATGAAGAATATACAAAAAAAGGAGACGTAAAAATGGAAAAGGTGGAAATACTTGCACCAGCAGGTACCATGGAAAGTTTGGTTGCAGCAATAAATAAAGGCGCTGATGCAGTATATTTAGGAGGAAATAAATTTTCGGCAAGAGCATATGCATCTAACTTCGATAATGACAATATGTTAAAAGCTGTTGATTATGCTCATAGCTATGATGTGAAAATATACGTAACATTAAACACAATTTTAAAAGAAAATGAAATTGAAGAAGCAGTAAGATATGTAGGATATCTATATGAAATTGGTGTTGATGCCTTAATTATTCAAGATTTAGGTTTATTAAAAAGAATTAAAGAAGAGTTCCCATTGATGGAAGTGCATGCATCTACTCAAATGACTATACATAATGGTGAAGCAGCAGTATATTTTAAAGATAAGGGGTTTCACAGAATAGTATTATCACGTGAGATGACATTAGAGGAAATAAAGTATATATCTAAGGATTTAGCTATTGAAACAGAAATGTTTGTTCATGGAGCTATTTGTGTGGCATATTCAGGACAATGCTTAATGAGTTCTATGATTGGTGGAAGAAGTGGAAATAGAGGAAGATGTGCTCAGCCATGTAGAATGGAATATACTTTAAAAGGGGAACACAGTGGGGAAACAAAAGGACATTTATTAAGTCCTAAAGATATGTGTACTATTGAAGATGTAGAAGACATTGTAGATACAGGAGTATACTCTTTAAAGATAGAAGGTAGAATGAAGAGAGCTGAATATGTTGCTGGAGTGGTAGATAACTATAAAAAGGCCGTAGATAAAGTATTATATAATAATAAATATGATGATCAAGCTGGAAAGAGGCAACTTTTACAATTATTTAATAGAAGTGGATTCACTAATGCATATTTAAAGAAAAATACTGGTAAAGATATGATGAGTTTTAATTCACCCAAAAACTCAGGAATATCACTGGGAGTAGTTGATAAAAATGGTGATATAGTAATAAAAGAAGATTTAAATGTAGGTGATGGTATCAGATATAGAGATAAAGGATTTACATTAAGTAAGATACTATATAAAGGTAATGAAGTAAAGAGTGCTAAAAGAGGTGATAAAGTAAAACTTTATCCAATTGATTATAAAAAAGGTGATGAACTATTTAAGAGTCTTAATAAACAATTATTTGATGAACTTGAAGAATACTTAAAGCCATACACTAAAAAGATTGCTTTAAATGCTATAGTAGATTTTTCTGTAGATAAACCTGTAACTATCAGAATAAATTATAAAGGAAATTTTTATGAAGTACAGGGAGAAGTAGTTCAAAAAGCAGAAAAGAGACCATTAGATCAGGAAAGAATTAAAGAAGCTTTAAAGAAATCAGGGGATGTTGCTTTTAAAATTGAAAATATAGAATTTGAAAACTTTGAAGATGGATTTATGAGAGTTTCTGACTTAAATAATTTAAGAAGAGATATAATTGAGAAAATAACAAAAGAAGTATGTAGAAAACATAGAAGAAAGAGACCAGCTAAAGGAGAGAAGCATAAACCATCTTATGAAAAGACAAAAGTTGACGTTATTTGTAGCTGTATAACAAAAGAGCAAGTTGAAGCATTAGTAGAAATGAAGTGTCAAAATATAGCTGTAGATTTATTTAGCAGGGAAAAAAATTCCATTAAGAAGAAAGATTTAATTGAACTAGCTGAAAAATATAGAGATATTAATTTTTATCTTAAGACTTCTACAATTGTTAAAGGAGAATTTAAGAAGGTGGTTAAGACTATTGAGGAAGTTTCTTCTTATATCAAGGGTATTATAACATCTAATGTTGGTATAATAAGTGAGTTTAAAGATAAATTGTACATCATTGGTGATTATAAATTAAATATAGTTAACTCACAATCTTTAGCTTTCTATCAGGAAGATGTGGATGTTCCTACTTTAAGTTTAGAACTTAATAGAGTAGAAATCAAAAATCTAATGAAGAATGCTAATGGAAACGCTGGAGTGGTTGTGTATGGTAAGCCAGAGCTTATGATTAGTGAATACTGTCCAATTGGAAGTACATTTGGTGGAAGAACTAAGGATAGCGGATGTAATGGAATATGCTCAAAAGATAAGTTCAAATTAATAGATAGAGTAAATGAAGAGCTTAGGGTAATGACAGATTTATATTGTAGAAGTTATATTTTAAATCCAGTACCTTTAAATATAATTGATGAAATTGAAGAGTTAAAAGGATTTGGTATAACTACTTTCAGATTTGATTTTAGAGATGAAACATATAAAGAAGTTAAGAATGTAATATCAATATTAAAAAATGGTGATGATTTTGATAGTAAAGAATATACTAAAGGACATTATAGAAGAGGAGTAGAATAAAATTTATATGGTTATAATAGCAATTGTAGTTTTACTTGCAGTTTTTATTTATGGAATATTAGAAATGAATAAAAGTAGCAAAAAAATAAGTAAAGACAAAATTAGAGAATTAACCACTGCAGAGAAAAATGCTGCAGTGGGCATAGTAAAGAGTTATTGGAGAGTATCAATGATTTTATTAGCAATAATAATTGGATTTATCGTTATTATGATTTCACAGATTATTGGTAAAACAGTTATATATAGTAATGCAGTAAGCGTTATAACAATGGTATATTCTTTGATAGCTTATGTTATTATTACAATTAATAAGAAAAAAATGGAAAATGAATTTAATAAAATTATGAAATAGCAAGAGGGAGAGAGTGATGAAAGAAAGAACTCTAAGAATTTTAGAATTTAATAAAATTAAAGATAAAGTTGAAAAATATGCAATTACCTCAAGCGGAAAAGAAATGGTACATTCTCTAAAACCTTGTAAATCAATTTATGAGGTTGAAAAGAAACTTGAAGAAACAAATGAGGCATTGGAATTATTAATTACTAAAGGTGCACCTCCTTTTGAAGGATTATATGATACGAGAGAGGCCATTGAAAGAGCAGGAAAGGGAGGAGTTCTTACACCTGAGCAATTATTAAAGATTGGTGGTATGCTTAGAGTTTCACGCAGGTTTAAAGAATACATGAATAGGAAAGATGATGAAATTGCATATAAGAACTTAGAGGATTTAGCTTATATATTAACTCCTGTAAAATCTCTTGAAAATGATATTGAAACAGCAATAATATCTGAGGAAGAAATAAGTGATAAGGCAAGTGCCACACTTTATAATATAAGACGAAGCTTAAAAGAGAAAAATTCTTCTGTTAGAGAAAAGATAAATTCTATTGTAAGATCTAATTCTAAGTATTTACAAGATGCAATTTATACTATGAGAGGTGAAAGGTATGTACTTCCAGTTAAGGCTGAATATAAAGGTGCTGTTCAGGGACTTGTACATGACCAAAGTTCTACAGGAGCTACGTTGTTTATAGAACCACTGAGCCTTGTTAATCTAAATAATGAAATAAAAGAGTTAATGTTAAAAGAAAAAGCAGAAATTGAAAGAATTTTAACAGCATTGTCAGCAAAGGTTACAGAACATATAAATGAATGCGTAAATAATTCAAAGATATTAACAGAGCTAGATTTTATTTTTGCAAAAGGTAAATATGCTTCTGCTATAAATGCATTAAAGCCTAATGTTTCAAAGGATAGAAGTTTCGAAATATTTGGTGCTAAGCATCCACTGATCAATCCTAAGGAAGTAGTACCATCAGATGTATTTCTAGGTAGGGATTTTACCACATTAATGATTACAGGGCCTAATACAGGGGGAAAAACAGTAACATTAAAGACGGTAGGGCTTCTGCATTTAATGGCTTTAAGTGGCCTTTTAATTCCTGCAAAAGATGGATCTACCATAGGGTTTTTTAAAGAAATATACGCTGATATTGGTGATGAACAAAGTATAGAGCAATCATTATCAACTTTCTCATCTCATATGACTAATATAGTTTCTATATTAGAAAAGGCTGATAGAGATTCACTGATAATTATTGATGAGTTAGGTTCAGGAACAGATCCGGCTGAAGGAGCTGCTTTAGCAATTTCAATTATTGAAGAGCTAAAGAGTAGAGATTCAAGAGTTATGGTCACAACTCACTATAGTGAGTTAAAAGGATATGCTCTAAATACTGAAGGTGTGGAAAATGCATCAGTAGAATTTGATGTTGAAACATTAAGACCAACTTATAGACTACTTATAGGAATACCAGGAAAGTCTAATGCCTTTGAAATATCAAGACGATTAGGTTTAAATGATGATGTAATATTTAAAGCAAAGGAATATATGTCAAAGGATAATCTTCAATTTGAAGATCTTATAAGAGACTTACAAGAAAAAAGTATTATTGCTAATAATAATGCTCGAGAAGCAAGGATTTTAAAGGAACAGGCAGAAAAGTTAAAGATAGAATATGATCAAAAACTTGCTAAGATAAATAAAGTACGGGAAAAAGCTTATGAGGAAGCTAGGCAAGAAGCTAAAAATATCATAAGTAATGCTAAGGATGAAGCAGATGAAATTGTAAAAGCTATTCGAGAACTAGAAAGAATGGGTATAGCTGAAGGTGGAAGAAATAGACTTGAAGAAGAAAGAAAGAAGCTTAAGGATAGTCTTGAAGCTAAGGAAGCTGCACTAAGAATTGCTAGAGAAGAAAAAGGTGAGGCAATAACAAAGGTTACATTAGGTATGGAAGCTATGTTACCTTCTTTAAATCAAAGGGTAGTCATTATATCTATGCCTGATAATAAAGGTGAAGTTCAAGTTGAAGCAGGGATTATGAAGATAAATGTTAAGCTTAAGGACCTAAGAAAAGTTGATGATGTACCTGTTAAAAAGGAAAAGAAAAAGAGAGAACTTAAATTAAATACTAAATCTATTGAAAGTAGAATTGATTTAAGGGGAATGGATTCAGAAGAAGCTTGTTATAGAACAGACAAATATCTAGATGAAGCCTATATGTGTAATTTAGGTGAAGTTACAGTAGTACATGGAAAAGGTACTGGTGTTTTAAGAAAAGCAATTAACGATATGTTAAAAAGACACCCACATGTTAAATCATATAGACTTGGTGTATATGGCGAAGGTGGAGACGGAGTTACAATTGTTGAATTAAAATAATATAAATTATTTAAAAGGCCTCTCTACTATGCTATAATTATGCATAGTAGGGAGGTCTTAGCTATGTATTTGATAAGTGCATGTTTATGTGGAGTTAACTGTAAATATGATGGTGCAAACAATTATAATGAAAAATGCAATGAATTATTTATCAGTGGGAAAGCAATATTAATATGTCCAGAACAATTAGGGGGACTTACTACGCCAAGAGTGCCAAGTGAACTTCAGGCAAAGGCAAAAGATATTCTGGAAGGCAATGGTAAAATTGTTACCAAAGAAGGAATGGATGTCACAAAGCAATTTATTAAAGGGGCAAAGGAAGTGGTGGAAATTGCAAAAAAGCTTTCTATTTCAACAGCTATATTAAAAGAGAGAAGCCCGTCTTGTGGAGTTAATTTTGTATATGATGGAAGTTTTAATGGAAATAAAGTTAAAGGAAAAGGCATTACTGCCGAAATGCTAAATGAAATAGGAATTAAGACACTAAGTGAAAAAGATTTGGAGGTACAGGGTTTAAATGTTTGATTTTTTTAAGAAAAAAAAGAAAAAAGAAAATGTTAAAATAGATGAGCAATTGAAAGCAAAGGATATTTCTGAAGCAGAGAAATCTAGTGAAAATAGCGAAAAATATATGTATGATTTTAAGGTTGCAAATACAGATTTTTATGAAAGTATTTCAGAGAAGAGTGAACAAAATTCATATATTGAAGTAAAGGAAAAAAGCTATACAGAAGAAGAAATTCATAAAATAATTGTACAGCAAATTTTAAGAGTAATAGATAGTGGCCAAGACTTTAATTCTATGCAAAGCGCTGCAGAAGAGGCTTGTAAAATTATCGGTAAAGAACATATTCAACTGATAAGCACATATATAAAAGATAAAGTATCAAAACCTACATATATGAAAGGAAAATTTGATGAATTAGGTCAATGGCCAATAGCTGTTGAAAATTCAGTATTATCGATTTTATATAGTTTTAAAGAAGATGGTGTAGATGAGTTACTAAAAATTGTTGATAATGGAGGTAACTCTTGTTTAAAAGCAATTAATTTATTATGTAAACTTGCAGGTAAAGGAATAGAAATAGAAAAGATAGTTGATTCATTAATTTATTTAATGAAGTCATTTAATGAAGAAGATAAGTATAAAGTTTTAGGATATTTTTCACAAATTAAGGGTTATGGAAAAATAGAGAGACTATATGAATTATATTATAAAAAGTTTATTTTAGAAGGTAATTTAGATGCTGCTTATGATATAATATTAAACTTAATAAATATTAGAGAAAGATACACAAGAGAACAGCTTATATTTATAAAGGCACTAGCATTATTTGATAGTGAATTAGATATGGAGATGATTTTAAAGGGTGAAAATGGAAGAGTTAGCTTTGAAAATATTGATGAGAAACTAAGAATTAAAGCAGCTATAAGTTTCTATTCACTAAACAAAATGGATAGTGAAATAAATGATAGATTATATTATTTAAAAAATAACTCTTTAGATTCTGAACTTAGAGCTTTTTTAAGTGAAACATTAGAATAATAATAAAGGATTAAGTGAAATGAATCACTTAATCCTTTATTATTTTATTCAACAGTAACTGATTTAGCTAAATTTCTTGGTTTATCAACATCACAACCTTTAAGTTTTGCAATATAGTAGGATAATAATTGAAGAGGTATTACACTTAAGAGAGGAGTTAATAAATCAATAGTCTTTGGAATATATATGACATCATCTGTGATGTTTTTTGCAGATTCATCACCATCATTAACAATGGCAAGAATATTACCACCTCTAGTGGTTACTTCTTTTACATTACTAATCATTTTATCTTTTAATCTTTCTTGAGTTAATAAGGTAATAACAGAAGTACCCTTTTCAATTAAGGCAATTGGTCCATGTTTAAGTTCGCCACCAGCATATGCTTCAGAATTAATATAAGAAATTTCTTTAAGCTTTAAGGAGCCTTCAAGAGCTACAGCGAAATCTAATCCACGTCCTAGGAAAAACAAATCTTTTTGATTAAAATGATAAGATGCATATTTTTGAATATTATCTTTATTTTTTAATAATTCATTAATCTTATTAGGAATAGCTATAAGTTCCTTCTTAATGGATTCTATTTCTGATGAAGCTAAAGTTCCTTTCACTTCTGCAAAGTGTAATGCTAATATATAGAATGCTACTAGCTGAGTTATATAAGCTTTGGTAGAAGCCACAGCAATTTCAGGCCCAGCTAAGGTGTAAAATACATCATCAGCTTCTCTTGCAACAGAAGAACCTACTACATTTGTAATGGCAAGAACTTTGGCTCCTTGTTTTTTAGATACTCTAAGAACGGCTAAAGTATCAGCTGTTTCGCCAGATTGAGATACTACAATTACTAAAGTTTTATCTGTAATTATAGGCTCTCTATATCTAAATTCTGAGGCAATATCAGTTTCAACAGATATATTTGCAAGTTTTTCTATAGCGTATTTACCTACAAGGCCAGCATGATAGGCTGTTCCGCAAGCAACAATATATATTTTATCAAATTTATCTAAGTCATTTTTTGTAAATTTAATGTTATCAAAAGAAATCTCTTTATTTAAGATAATTTTACCAGCTAAAGTATCTCTGACAGCTTTTGGTTGTTCATGAATTTCTTTTAGCATGAAATCTTCATAACCACCTTTTTCAGCAGCATCAACATTCCATGTTACATGGAAAATTTCTTTTTTGATAATTTCTTTGTTTCTAGTACGTATATCGACACCATCTTTTGTTAATATTACAAATTCATTGTCATTTAGTAAATATACATCTTTAGTATGACTTAAAACAGCAGGAATATCTGAGGCTATAAAGTATTCATTCTGTCCAATGCCTACGATTAAAGGACTATCCTTCTTTACAGCTATAAGTTTATCAGGTTCATTCTTACTTATAACTCCAATGGCAAAACTTCCTTCAAGTTTGGCTGTAGCTTTAATAACTGAATCTAATAAATCACCATTATAATAATAATCAATTAAATTTGGAATAACTTCAGTATCAGTTTCGGAATAAAAGTTATATCCTTTTAAAATTAACCATTCTCTTAGCTTTAAGTAGTTTTCGATGATACCATTATGAACTACGCTAAAAGTTATCTTTTCGTTAGAATGAGGATGAGCATTTACATCAGAAGGCTCACCATGAGTAGCCCATCTTGTATGTCCAATTCCAACTGTTCCTTTAATAGGATTAGCATTTAAACTTTGGGCTAAATTAAGTAATCTTCCTTTAAATTTACGAACTTCAATTTTATCATTTAAGATTGCTACTCCAGCAGAGTCGTAGCCTCTATATTCTAATTTATTAAGTCCTTCTAATAGTATATCAGATGCTTGGTTATATCCTATATAGCCAACAATTCCACACATATTATTCTTCCTTTCAAAAATATATTTTAGCTTTGGGAAAATAAGGTGCATTCACTTCTAAATATTGTATAATGAATTATTTTAACATTATCTAAAAAATAAATCTACTTTATTAATATAAGTATATAAATAATATATTGATATTGATACAAGGTAATACAAGATAACCTAAAATATTGATGATATTTTAGGTTATCTATATTCAAATATTTAAAATTTTTATATTTTCTACAGTAGGATCTTCAGTACCTTGAACATAGAGATTTGCTTTCTTTAAATCGTTAACATAATCTATTATGTGGGAGGTAATGATTTCACCAGGGCAAAGTAGCGGAATTCCAGGGGGATATGCAAGTAAGAATTCGCCAGAAATTTTTCCAAGACTTTCGGAAAGTGGTACTGATTTTTTATCAGCATAAAATGCTTCACGAGGGTTAATAATTTTGGTAGGAATAGGGGGAATATCTAAGAAATCAGCAATAGGTTTGTTTACCCCATAGTATTCTTTGGATATTTCTTTTAAAGCTGTAAGTAATCTATCCATACCTTCTTTTGTATCACCAAAAGAACCAACAGCAAGCACATTATAAAAATCAGATAGTTCCATCTGAATAGCATATTTTTCATAAAGTATCATATCTAGTTGAAATCCAGTGATTCCCAAATTCCTACAACAAATAGTTATTTTAGTAGGATCAAAGGCAAATGAACCGGGTTTTCCAAGAATTTCTTTGCCAAAACAATAGAATCCTGGTATTTTATTAATTTCATTTCTAGTATAGTTAGCTAATTCAATGGCTTTATTTAATAAATTTTCACCATGTAATGCTATTTGCCTACGAGCGCAATCTAAAGATGCCATGAGGATATAGCTAGGAGAAGTAGTTTGTAAAAGATTAAGATTTCTTTGTACTCTATTAGGATTTATAAATTTGCTTTTTATATGTATTAATGATGCTTGAGTAAGAGAACCAATAATCTTATGAGTGCTTTGTGAACAAATATCTGCACCAGCTTCTAAGGCTGACATAGGCAATTTTCTTGAAAATGCTAAATGAGGTCCATGGGCTTCATCAACAATTAAAGGGATATGGTAGCTATGAACTATTTCAGCAATTTTTTTAATGTCTGTGGCTACTCCATAATATGTTGGATTAATTAAAAGCAATGCTTTTGCATCTGGATTATCTTTTAAAGTTTTTTCAACAGTTTTTGGTGATACACCATGGGCTATCCCTAATTTTTTATCTAATTCAGGTTGCATGAAGATTGGAATAGCACCACTTAAGATAATGCCACTGGTAACTGATTTATGAACATTTCTTGGAACTATTATTTTGTCACCATCAGATACCACTGACATGATCATAGCTTGTATTGCGCCAGATGTTCCATGAATTGAAAAGAATGAAGCATCAGCACCATAAGCATCAGCTGTAAGTATTTGGGCTTTTTTTATTGGTCCTGTTGGATGATGGAGGCTATCTACTAATTTAAAGACTGTTACATCAATTTTAAATGGATTTTCCCCAATGAAATTTTTAAATTCTTCATCTATACCAACGCCTTTTTTATGTCCAGGTACATGAAAAGGTAATGTATCTCTATTTACATACTCCATCAATGCATTAAATAAGGGAGTTTCATTTTGATCAAAGTTATACAAAAAATACACCTTCTTTCAAGTTATTGACAAATTTTTCTTAGAATGAAAATATAGATACTTTATAAAGATAGTATATGCAGAATTGTAACTTTACTACATGTTATTTTAATCAAATGCTGGTATAAAAAATAATAATGCATAAAAATAATTAAAATTGAGAATAATTACTTAAGAAAGTAATTAAGGAGGTATATATCGTGTCAGTAATCGAATTAAATAAACGAGATGGCAGTGTTGCTAAAAGTGCGAAAAAATGTCGTAAGAGAGGCAAAATACCAGGAATATTATATGGAAAGAATATTAATAACTTTATGTTTGAAATTGGAGAAATGGATTTAGTTGACGAAATTACTGCCAATGGTCAATATGGGGTTATGAATGTCAATTATAATGGCAAAGAACATAAAGCATTAATAAAAGAGATGCAGAGAGATCCTGCAACAAATAAAATAATACACTTAGATTTAGAAGAGGTATCTGCTGGAGAAAAAGTTATATCTACGGTACCAATTCATTATATTGGAGAAGAATATATAAATAAAAAAGGGATTGTTTTACAAAAAGAAAAGGATAGTGTTAAAGTTGAAGGAAATGTAGATTCTTTACCTAAATATTTAAATATCAATATTGGTACTGGTACAGTAGGCGATGTTTATAAATTTGGAGATTTGGAAATAGGCTCTGAAATTTCAATAGTGGATGATTTAAATTCAGTTATTGCGTCAGTAATTTATGAAAGAAAGAGAGTGGCTGATGATATGGAAATGGCAGTTGAAGAGAATGAAAGTTAAAATATCTTTTTAAAATATAAATTTTAAAGAATAAAATATTGATTTTTATTAAGCTACAAGTAATAATATACATGTAGCTTTTTTTTTTATATGATTAAAAATATTTTATAGTATAAGATGTAAGTTTAATGACTTAATTTAGGAGGTATGAGTATGATATACAAAGAGAAATTTAATGAGTGGTTAAATTCAGCAGTTGTAGCTGAAGAAGTTAAAGAAGAATTAAGGTCAATCAAGGATGAAAAAGAATTAGAAGACAGATTTTACAAAGATTTAGATTTTGGAACAGGCGGACTTAGAGGAGTTATAGGTTTTGGGTCTAATAGAATGAATGTATATACAGTATCAAAAGCAACTCAAGGTTTTGCTAATTATTTAAATAAAAGTTTTGAAGAGCCATCTGTGGCCATTGCATATGATTCAAGAAATATGTCAAAGGAATTTGCTGAAGCAGCTGCTTTAACTTTATGCAGCAATGGAGTAAAGGTATTCTTATATGAAAGCTTAAGACCTACACCAATGTTATCTTTTGCAGTTAGACATTTAAATTGTAATGGTGGTATTATGGTAACTGCTTCACATAATCCTAAAATATACAATGGTTACAAGGTTTATGATGAATTTGGTGGACAAGTAACAGATGAAAAAGCAACTATAATAATAAATGAAGTAAATAATATAAAATCTTTTGATGAAATCAAGACTATATCAAAAGAAGAAGCTATAAGGGATAATCTTTTAACTTATGTAGGTGAAGAAGTTGATAAAGCTTACTTAGAACAAGTAAAATCTTTAACAATAAGAAGAGAATTAGTAGAAAAAAATGCTAAGGATTTAAAAGTGATTTATACACCGATTCATGGTACTGGAAATATTCCAGTAAGAAGAGTATTAAAGGAATTAGGTTATGAACAAGTTCAAGTTGTTAAAGAACAAGAGTTACCAGATGGAAATTTCCCAACAGCACCATATCCAAATCCAGAAGATCCACAAGTTTTTGAAATAGCATTAGATATGGCAAAAACTTCAAATCCAGATATAATATTTGGTACAGATCCTGACTGTGATAGAATTGGAGTTGTAGTAAAAGATAGCGAAGGAAATTACAGAGTATTAAATGGAAATCAAACTGGATTATTATTAACTGAATATATTTTATCATCATTAAAGGAAGAAAATAAGCTTCCTGAAAATGGTGTTGTAATTAAAACTATAGTTACAACAGAAGGAGCTAGAGCTATAGCTACACATTATGGAATAGAAATAATGGATGTTCTTACTGGATTCAAATATATTGGAGAAAAAATAAGAGAATTCCAAGAAGCTGGAGATAGAAAATACTTGTTTGGCTTTGAAGAAAGCTATGGGTA
This sequence comes from Clostridium sp. CAG:265, assembly GCF_000436575.1. Classification (NCBI taxonomy): domain Bacteria; kingdom Bacillati; phylum Bacillota; class Clostridia; order Eubacteriales; family Clostridiaceae; genus Clostridium; species Clostridium sp. CAG:265. The sequence continues at coordinate 6,483 of NZ_FR886579.1, read as the reverse complement.
CCTAGCAGGAGAATTTGTAAGAGATAAAGATGCAGTAATAGCTTCAATGCTTATTGCTGAAATGACTTTATTCTATAAACAACAAGGAAAGAGCTTATATGATGGATTAATAGATTTATATAATAAATATGGATTCTTTAAAGAAGGTCTTGTTTCAATAGATTTAAAAGGTAAGGAAGGACAAGAAAAGATTGCTAAATGTATCGATGAATTAAGAAATTCTTCATTACCAGAAGTAAACGGAGTTAAAATTGCTACTAAGCTTGATTATAAATTAAGCAAAGAAGAAAATTTAATTACTGGAACTGAAAGCGTAATTAACTTACCAAAATCAAATGTATTAAAATATATACTTGAAAATGGTTCTTCATTTGTTGTTAGACCTTCAGGTACAGAACCAAAAATGAAAATATACATTGCAGTTAAAGGCTCAAGTTTAGAAGATGCACAGAAGCAATTAGAAGTATTTAAAGGTAAAGTAATGGATATAGTTAACGAAAAATTAGCATAATTAATTTTAATAAAAGCTACTGATTTTTTTCAGTAGTTTTTTTGTTGTATTAATTCATAAATATATCGCTTTTATTTGAAAGTTTTTCTATAATAATGTATTATGTAATGAGATAATTTGCAAAGGAGTGTTAATAATGGATTATAGGTCGCAAATTAAAGAAAAAATGGGGAAATTGCTATTCTTAGAAATGAATATTGAAGGTTTTAAGGAAAGCATAAACATTCCAAAATATGTAAAATTCAAAAACAAGGATTTATATCTTCCAATAAGTACAGAATATATAAGTTCTAATATTGAAAATGAAATAAAGATTAAAAATCTTCCAATATATTATTTTATAGAAGGCATGTTCATAGCTTTTGGTTGTGATGAAAATTTAAGGTTTAATGACGATTATGAACTTATATTAGATTATATAAAAGATACTGAAAATTGTATAAGATCTTTAATATCCAAGAATGTTAATGAAGAAAAATATTTAGAGGCTTATATTTTACTTAAGGGTTATTATTATTACTCAAAAGATAATGAAGTGCTTAAGAAGCTACTTTTAGTTGGAGAAAATATTAGAGAAAAGGATAAAGAATTTGGTGAAGTATTATTAGATGATATAGAGTATTGTGAAAAAAATAAAATAAAAATAAATGATTATCATTTATATAAAGCACTTATTTTAAAGGATAATGGTGAATTTGAGAAATCTAAAATAGAATTAAACGAGTATATTAACAAAGGCGGTAATATCACTGAGGAAATAAAAGTTTTAACAAAGGATATTGATAATATTACCAAGTATGAGAAAGCTATTGAGATGCTAAATGAAGTCCCTGAAAAAAGCCTTCAGTCATTATTAGAATTGGTAGAAGAATTCGATAGCAATCCACTTATTTATTATTATATAGGTGTTGCTTTTAGGAGATTGCAAAAATTTGAAGAAGCAATTCATTACTTAAGAGAAAGTATAAAGATTGAAAGTGGAATACTGGAAGTGGTAGTAGAGCTAGGATTAAACTATGCTTGCTTAGGAGAATATGAAGAAGCACTTATATACTTTAAAAAGGCTTTTGAAGCTTCAAGAGATGTTGAAATCTGTACAAATATTATTATGTGCTACATAAACTTAAAAGATATGAAGAATGCAAAATTACATCTTGCTATAGCAAAGGAATTAAATTCTGAGGATGAAATTGTAAAAGAAATAGAAAATTTAATAAGTAAATAAAGGATGAGAAATATGAAGAGGAATATGAAGGAAAATTATATTTCTATCTTAAGATATAGGATATATTCATTAAGTAAAAAGGAATGTCTAAATGAGATTTTTAAAAGAAAAAAGGTCCATATCATATCAGGAAATCCAGAAGTATTATATAGAGGGCTAGATGATAAAGTTTTATTTAATAATTTTATTAGTGATGATGCATTAATTATTCCGGATGGAGTAGGCACACAAATTGCTGCCAAGATGCTTAAAACACCTGTTAGCGAAAAAATTGCAGGAATAGAGATTATGAAGGAAATAATAACTAAATGTGAAGAAGCTGGTGATTCTATATATCTTGTAGGTGCAGAAGAAGAAACATTAAAGACATGTGTTGAAAATTTAAAGAAAGATCATCCAAAACTTATTATTGCAGGATATAAAAATGGCTTTTTTGATTTAGACAACTGTGATGAGTTATTGGCAGATATAAAGAGAAAAAAACCTAAAGTGTTATTTGTAGCAATGGGATGCCCAAGGCAAGAAAAATTTATTATTAAATATTTTAACGAGCTTCCTGTGGAAATATTTATGGGTGTTGGAGGAAGTTTTGATGTTATAGCTGATAAAGTAAAAAGGGCTCCAAGATGGATGATTAATGTTGGTTGTGAATGGGCATACAGAGTAGCTAAAGAACCGTGGAGAATAAAAAGATTAGGAAGTATTCCAAAATTCCTTTTGAAAGTAGCTAGTAGCCGAGGTAATCAGGATGAAAAGTAAAAAAATATTTAAAGCAACATTTTTAGTAATGGTAATTACCATTGTCAGTAGATTTTTAGGGCTTATAAGAGATTCGCTAGTAGCGTATTATTTTGGTGCTAGTGCTATAACTGATGCATATAAAGCAGCGGTTATGGTGCCTGAAACATTATTTACCATAATAGGACTCGGTGTTTCAACTGTCTTTATTCCTATGCTTAGTAAAATAAGATATAGGGATAGTAAAAAAAAGATGTTTGAGTTTGCCAATAATGTAATTGGTATTCTCGTAATTTTATCCTTAAGTATATTTATTTTAGGAAATATATTTACAGAAAATATAGTAAATATAATTGCACCGGGATTTTCAAGGGAAAATATGGAGTTGGCAATTAATCTAACAAGGATAAGTCTTATAAATCTTCTTTTTATGTCAATCAATGTTTGTTTTTTATCTATACTGCAAGTATGTGAAGATTTTGTAATACCATCAATCTTAGGAATGTTCTTCAATGCACCAATAATACTATACTTAATAATATTTAAAGATGTGAATATCTTAGGTGTTACTATTGCCAATGTTATTGGAAACATATTAAGAGTGGTAGTACAAATACCATCCCTTTATAGACAAGGATACAATATTAAATTTAGGTTTAAAATTAATGATAATGATATAAAGAGAATGTTTATATTATTAGTTCCAGTAATAATTGGTGCTGGTGCAAACTCTATAAATATGGTGGTGGATACTAATATTGGTTCAACTTTAGGTGTTGGAATAATGTCTAATCTTGAATATGGACAAAAGATTATATCTTTTATTAATACAGCAATTACAACTTCAATTGTATCTGTTATGTATCCATTAATGGCTAATAAATTAAATGAAAAAGATAATAAAGAATTTTTACAATATCTAGTTAAAAGTATTGTTGTTATTGCATTTATTTTAATGCCAGTTACAGCAGGAATAATGATTTTAAATAAAGATGTAGTTACAATTATTTTTGCAAGAAATCAATTTGATGCTACTGCTGTAAGATTGACATCTTTAGCTATATTAGGATATTCATTTTCAATTCCATTTACAGGTATAAGAGATATATTAAATTCATCACTATTTGCCATGGAAAAAACAAAAACTACCGCTTTTAATGGAATAATAGGTGTTGCAACAAATATTATTTTGAATATATATTTATCTAAAAGGTATGGAATAATAGGTGTTGCGTTGGCTTCATCTATTTCATCAGTGATAATAGCGTTGCTTTTATTTAGGGCAATAGTGAAATATACAGGACAAATTGATTTAAAGATTTTATTAGTAAAGTTAGCTAAAATCACATTAACAACAATTATGATGTTTTTAGCTCTTTTAGTATTTAATTATTTAACAGGAATTACAGGAGTAATTAAAATAATTATTGATGCAATAGTTGGAGCAGCATTATATGTGATAATTTCAATTGTGCTAAGGATAGAAGAACTTAATGAAGTACTAAGTATGTTAAAAAACAAAGTGGCAAAAGGGGAGAGATAATATATGAAAATTTTATTTATAGCTTGTTATTCTCCATTAATAAATAATTCTGCATCTATAGAAACACTACAGTATCTTAATAATTTAGTTAATGAAGGTAACGATATACATTTGCTTACAGTAGATTTTCCAAAGAACTCAATATATTATGATGAATATATTTTAAGCATGCTTAATCCGAAGGTTAAGATTCATAAAGTATCTGGTGGAAAGATATTTGAAAAAATAATGCCTAAGAAAGGTAATAATGGAGTAAATTCTAATAATAATTCTAGCAAATCAGCTTTAAAAGAATTATTAAAGAAAGGTAAAAAAATTATTGCCATACCTGATATGTATTTAAATTGGGCTAGAAAAGCTTCTAAAGTAGGTCTTGAATTAATGGATAAGGAAAGGTTTGATGTAATATTTTCAATGCATGAACCTCCTTCAAGTCATATATGCGCAATGTATATAAAAAAGGAAAATAAGGGTGTTCCGTGGATTACATATTGGAGTGACCCTTGGTTAAAGGATTCTACTAGAGAAAATATGGGATATATAAGACGAAAAATAGAAGGAGGATTTGAAAAAGATATTATAAATCTTGCTGATAGACATATTTTTGTTACTAAATCAAATCGTGATGATTATCTTAATAGTTATAATATACCGAAGGAAAAGACTTTCATTTTAACAAGAGGGTATGATGAAAAAGCATATGAAAAGATAAAAAGCACTGTGCCAGCAGAAAAGATAAATAAAGATAAAATAAACTTTATTTATGCTGGAGAAATTTTCTCAAAGCTTAGAAATACAAATCCTTTTGTCGAGGCATTAAAGATACTTGAGAAAAGAGATCCAGAAAGTTTTAAGAAATTAAATGTTTTATTCTTTGGTAATATTGACAATGAAGGTATGAAAAAAAATTTAGTTGATGTAACAGTTGTGGATGTTTCACCAAGGATACCTTACGACAAAGCGATATCTTATATGCTTAATGGTGATGTGCTAATGATTTTTGGTAATAAGAACTCAAGACAAATCCCTGCTAAGATTTATGATTATTTTGGAGCAGATGGAATAATATTTGTTATTTTAGGCGATGAAAATGATCCTATATTAGATGTGGTAAGAGATAAAGAAAAATGCATTGTTGTAAATAATAATCCAGAAGAAATTGTAGGTGGTATATATAAAATTTTTAATCATTTGGATAATGAAGATAAATTCCATCCGCTTAAGGAATATAAGTGGGAAAATATTTCAGGTAAACTTAATGATATATTAAAGGGGTAAAAGAATATGCATATTATGTTCATACCATCATGGTATTCCAATGTTAGAAATAAGGTTCATGGAAGCTTTTTTAAAGAACAAGCTTTAGAGTTACAAAAAGCTGGTGTTAAAGTAACAGTAGCATACAATGAAGTGTGGCCACTTACTATGCTGGGAAAAATTCATGAAGAAAAAGGTCTTAAGTATAATGTTGAAGATGGATTAAAGACATATAGATATAAAAATTATAACTATATTCCTAAGAATCCTTTAATGTTTAAAGTGTTTAACAAAAGGATGGAAAAATTATATAAAGAAATAGTGAAAAAAGAAGGAGTTATAGATATAATTCATGCTCAGTCTTCTCTATGGGGAGGAATAAGTGCTGCTTATATAGCAGAAAAATATAATATACCTTTAGTTATTACTGAACATTCCTCTGTAGAGAGAGGACCATATGTAAAGAAAAGCTATATACCATTTATTTGTGATTCTTATAAGAAAGCTCAAAAAGTGATAACTGTAGGTAATGGCTTAAAAAATGAAATAGAATCTTTAAGTGGAAGACAGGATATAGAAGTCATAGGAAATTTAGTGGATCTATCAAAATTTACTATTAAAAAAAGAATTAAAAATGAAAAGTTTATTTTCTTTTCACTGGCATTTTTAGAAGGTGAAAAAGGATTTGATACATTAATAAAGTCTTTTGCAAAGAAGTTTAAAGATAAAGAAGCAGTATTATATATAGGCGGGGATGGCAGTCAAAGATCTTGGTTAGAAGCTTTGACTGTGGAGAATGGTGTTAAAGATCAAATAATCTTTTTAGGAGCTCTTTCAAGAGATGATGTTTCAAAATGGATGAATAAATGTGACTGTTTTGTATTACCTTCTAGATATGAAACATTTGGTGTAGTGTATATTGAAGCTCTTGCCAGTGGAAGACCGGTTATAGGGGCTTTAAATGGTGGAGCAGAAGATATTATAAATAATCTTAATGGATATCTTATTCCAATAGATGATATAGATATATTGGCAGAAAAAATGATAGAAGTTTATGATAATATTGAAAGTTATGATGAAGAAGAAATAAGGATTGACTGCTTAAAAAGATTTAGTCCTAAGGTTATAGTAAATAAGATAATTTCTGTGTATAAAGAAGTTTTAAAAGATAGTGTAAAGTTTCGTATGAAAAAATAGCATAGGGCTAAT